>JAGQYZ010000045.1:0-4042 GCA_020435865.1 Aequorivita sp.
AAGAAACAATTAATGAATCACAAATTAAGACCGTTCCATTTAGCAATTCCAGTAGACAATCTTGAAAAAAATCGTGTTTTTTACAGGGATGTTCTCGAGCTTTCTGAAGGACGAAGTAGTGAACATTGGGTAGATTTTGATTTTTTTGGGCACCAACTTGTTATTCACCTAAAAGAGAAAAATTCCGAAGAAAAAAACAACACAAATCCAGTGGACGGAAAAAATGTACCTATACCTCATTTTGGTGTTGTGCTTGATATGAATACCTTTAAGAGTTTTTCTGAAAAACTAATCCAAAAAAACATTACCTTCATCATTGAACCGTATATCCGTTTTGAAGGACAAGTGGGAGAACAGGCCACAATGTTTTTTAAAGATCCGGCGGGAAACGCACTTGAATTTAAGGCCTTTGCAGACATGACACAACTATTCGCAAAATGATCAAACATATACCACCTCAAATAATCAGGCAGATATTTGTCATTTTGCTCATTTTGTTAATGGGCAGTCTTATTTTTAGGGAGTTACTCCCCTATTTAACTGGTGTTTTGGGCGCGGTAACACTATATGTTTTAATGCATAAATGGATGGCAAAGTTGGTCAACAAGAAAAAATGGAATCCTTCACTAGCAGCAACCGTGTTGATGCTTATTTCCTTTTTTGGAATTCTTATACCCATTGCTGGAATAATTTTAATGCTTACCAACAAAATAGGAAGAGCGGTTCAAAACTCTGAAGATGTTTTGAACGCATTAAAAGAACAATTGGGTAGGATAGAAGACAAATTTGGTTATGACCTCAATTCTCAAATTGATGCAGGAGCAATTACAACTTGGCTTTCTGATAATTTGCAAAACTTGGCCGGCGGTACATTTAATGCTTTTATCGCTATTGGGTTAATGTATTTTATGCTTTATTATATGCTAACCAATCGTACCAATCTGAGAGAATCACTAAAAGAATATATTCCAATGGGTAGTAAAAATCTTAAGGAGATTGGTTCTGAAGTACAAGCAATGGTGCGCTCCAATGCTTTGGGAATTCCTTTAGTGGCATTAGCACAAGGGATTGTAGCCCTCATAGGGTTCCTTATTTTTGGAATTGAAGACCCCTTCTTTTGGTTTGTAATTGTTACCATTGGAAGTATGATTCCATTTGTAGGAACGCTAGTAGGCATTCTTCCAGTTTTTGTCCTCACACTATCAACTGGCGATACCTTTCAAGCGTGGGGAATACTTATTTACGGTTTTGTGGTTGTAGGTTCAACTGATAATATTATTCGCCTTTATGTACTTAGAAAACTGGACAATGTACATCCTTTGATTACGCTAATAGGTGTTATTGTAGGCGTACCGCTTTTCGGTTTTATCGGGCTTATTTTTGGGCCGTTACTCATTAGTCTTTTTATGGTAATTATTCGAATCTATAGGGTTGAATACGGAAAAGAAACAGTTACTTCTAAAGAAGAAAGATTGTAACATTCGTTTATTCAGAATAAATTATCTCCCCTTTTAAAGGTATTTATAACATAACTTTAAAAGTATTCCTTTTTTAATTCTTTAATTTTAGAAGACAAATTAAAATGATATGCTTTTCAGAAAAAAGAAAGAAAAACCTTCCACCATTGCAATGATGGACCCTAAAGTTAATGAAGATTTCGTCGTGGAAAAAATGACAAAAATCAAGGATGAAGATGTTGAGATAGTAATGAAAAATGAAGAAGCTATTTCAAAAAAACTTAACAATGCAAGCCCTTTACGTAAATATGCAGAACTTGGAAAAATTATGTTCGCAATGCTGAAAGACGTAAAAAAAGGAAAATATCCAGATGTGCCTTGGTTTACAGTTGCCGCTATTGTGGTTGCACTATTGTATGTTTTTAATCCTTTTGATTTGGTTCCAGATTTTATTCCTGGAGTGGGTTATATTGATGACTTGGCAGTACTCTCCATCAGTATGGGCTGGATAGAAACAGATCTTCATAAATATTTGGATTGGCGATTGGAAAACCAAACATATGGTTGATCTAACTTCTTTCTAAAAAAGGAATTATAACACCATTCTGAAAAGGGCTAGCTACCCTTACGCTGTTCTCTTGCCAAAAGCGTGTTTTTTAGTAACATCGCAATAGTCATAGGACCAACGCCTCCAGGAACCGGCGTTATAAACGAAGCCTTTTTGCTTACGTTTTCAAAATCTACATCTCCAGTAATTACATAGCCTTTGGGGTGGGTGGCGTCTTCAACTCTTGTAATCCCAACATCAATAATCACTACATCATCCTTTACCATTTCTGCCTTTAAAAAATTTGGAACTCCCAATGCTGAAATAATTATATCTGCTTGCTTAGTTATCGTTGCAATATTTTTTGTGCAACTATGAGTAAGGGTTACAGTACTGTTTCCAGGCCAGCCTTTTCGACTCATTAAAATACTCATGGGTCGGCCAACAATATGACTTCTTCCAATAACTACAGTATGTTTTCCATTGGTTTCAACATTATATCTTTCCAGCAATTCTAGAATACCAAATGGTGTTGCAGGAATAAACGTGCTCATATCCAAAGCCATTTTTCCGAAGTTCTCAGGATGAAAACCATCCACATCTTTTGAAGGATTTACAGTGAGTAATACTTTTTGCGTATCAATTTGCGGAGGCAAGGGAAGCTGAACAATGAAACCGTCAATATCGTTGTCTTCGTTTAGTTCTTTAATCTTTTTTAGTAACTCAAGCTCGCTGGTGGTTTCAGGCATTTTTACTAAAGTAGATTCAAAACCCACACGTTCGCAAGCTCTCACTTTACTTCCAACATAAGTAAGGCTTGCTCCGTCATTACCTACAATTATTGCGGCCAGATGGGGCACTTTTTCACCACGTGCTTTCAGTTTATCAACTTCAGCTTTGATTTCGTTTTTGATGTCGTTGCTTACTTTTTTTCCGTCTAAAATGGTCATATTTTCTAATAATTAAAGAGTATAGACCTCTCAACTACGCTCGAGGTGACATAATAAATCTATCTCATTTTCCCCATTGCCTGCATCATCTTTCTTCCGCCACCACCTTGCATCATCTTCATCATTTTACTCATTTGATCGAATTGCTTCAAAAGTTGATTTACTTGCTGTACGCTTGTTCCGCTCCCAGCAGCAATTCTTTTTTTGCGACTCCCGTTTATTACCGCAGGTTGGGTTCTTTCGGTTGGTGTCATTGAGTGGATTATAGCTTCAATTCCTTTGAAAGCGTCGTCGTCAATATCTACATTTTTCAATGCCTTTCCGGCGCCGGGAATCATTCCTACCAAATCTTTCATACTTCCCATTTTCTTAACCTGTTGAATTTGGTTAAGGAAATCGTCAAAACCAAACTGGTTTTTAGCGATTTTTTTCTGAAGCTTTCTAGCTTCTTCTTCATCAAACTGTTCTTGCGCCCTTTCAACAAGTGAAACGACGTCTCCCATCCCCAAAATACGGTCGGCCATACGGGCTGGGTGGAATACATCAATAGCATCCATCTTTTCACCCGTACCGATAAATTTAATAGGTTTATCAACTACACTTTTAATAGAAATTGCAGCACCACCTCGCGTATCACCATCTAATTTGGTAAGTACAACACCTTCAAAATTAAGTTTATCATTGAAAGCTTTAGCTGTATTCACTGCATCCTGACCAGTCATAGCATCAACAACAAAAAGTGTTTCCTGCGGATTGATTGCTTTGTGAACGTTTGAAATTTCAGTCATCATCGCTTCATCAATAGCAAGACGACCAGCGGTATCCACAATCACAACATTGAAACCATTTTGCTTAGCGTACGCAATTGCATTTTGTGCAATCTGTACCGGATTTTTGTTTTCGGGTTCGCTGTAAACCTCAACGCCTATTTGATCACCCACCACGTGCAATTGGTTAATAGCAGCAGGGCGATAAATATCACAAGCAACCAAAAGTGGTTTTTTGGATTTTTTTGTTTTTAAATAATTAGCGAGTTTTCCAGAGAAAGTTGTTTTACCACTACCTTGCAGACCAGACATTAAAATAAT
>JAGQYZ010000045.1:4053-4327 GCA_020435865.1 Aequorivita sp.
GTTGGCGCACCACTCAAATTAATACCGGCGGTTTCACCACCCATCAATTCGGTAAGTTCGTCTTTTACCAATTTCACCATCAATTGGCCAGGCTGAAGCGTAGTAAGTACGTTTTGGCCCAGTGCCTTTTCTTTTACGGTATTGGTGAATTCCTTGGCGGTTTTGAAGTTAACGTCGGCATCCAAAAGAGCTCGGCGCACTTCCTTTAAAGTTTCGGCTACGTTTACTTCGGTTATGCTGCCGTGACCCTTCAGTACGTGCAGCGCTTTGTCCA
>JAGQYZ010000045.1:4334-7664 GCA_020435865.1 Aequorivita sp.
CGCTTAAATTATCGAACATATTCTTACTATCTTTTTAAGAGTTGCAAAGATAACATTCTGAAAGGGAGTATCAAAAAAAGTCTTCAGTATTAAACCCGCCGATTTCAGTGTTTCTCGCTATTGATGTTATTTATTATTATCAATTACATAGTTTAAAACTTTCGTCATCAAATGAACTCTATCTTTTCCGCGAACATTGTGTTCATACATTGGATAAATAAAGAAATCCGTTTGTTTTTCATTATCCACAAAAGATTTAATCAAAGCCAAGTCGTGCTGCATAACCACCACAGGATCTATGGAACCGTGGATTGTCAATAATTTCCCTGTCAGATTTTGTGTTTTGTTCAAAAGGCTTGCGGTTTCATAACCTTCGGGGTTTTGTTGTGGAGTGTCCATATATCTTTCGCCGTACATTACTTCATAATATTTCCAATCGGTCACAGGTCCTCCAGCAACTCCTGTTGTGAAAACATCTGGATTACGAAGCATCATAGAAACCGTCATAAAACCACCAAAACTCCAGCCATGGATTGCCAAACGGTTAGCATCTACATAAGGAAGTGATTTTAAATATTCCACCCCGACCAATTGGTCCTTCAATTCTTCTGTGCCTACGTTTCTGTGAATTACACTTTCAAAAGCAAAACCTCTGTTTGCAGAACCTCTTCCATCTAAAGTAAAAACAAGATAGCCCTGTTCTGCCATCCATTTCATCCAAAGTGACTCGCCGTCATTCCAAGAATTTGTTATCAATTGGGCGTGGGGCCCACCGTAAACATAGACCAAAACTGGATACTTTTTTTTGGGGTCGAAATTGGATGGTTTTATAAGTCGCGTGTATAAATCAAAACCATCGTGCGATTTTAATTTTCCAATCTCCGTAGTTCCAATTTTATAATCAGCCATTTTATTTTCGGCTTTTAAAAAGCTTTGGACCGTTTTTCCTTTGTTGTCTAACAACTGTGCAACATTTGGAGTGTCGTGATTAGAATATTGATCAAAAATGTATTTTCCATCTGAAGAAATGCTAGCATTGTGAGTGCCACTTGTTTCCGTTAAGCAAGTTTGTTTTCCGTTGGAAATATTTACGGAGTACAATTTTGTATCCAAAGGCGATTCACCCGTTCCTGTGAAATAAACCTCATTTCCTTTAATATTATTTCCTACTATTTCCTCAGCAACCCATTTGTTGGTAGTCAGTTGTTTTACAATTCCTTTAGAAGTATTGCATAGATAGAGATTCATAAATCCATCTTTTTCACTCATCCAAATAAAATCTTCGGAAGAATCTGAATAAAAATAGGCAGGATGCTCTGGTTCTGTCCATTTGTCGTTTTTTTCTTCAAGAATTGTGCGCACCAACTTTCCAGTTACTGCATCAAAAAGTTGCAATTTCATATGGTTTTGTTCGCGATTCAATTCTGCAATCACTACATTTTTTTCATCCGGTGTCCAAGATAGGTTTGTTAGGTAATCATCAACATTTCCTGTTGGTGAAATAAAAACAGTCTGCTCAGTTGTTAAATTATAGATTCCAACTTTTGGGCGCTCACTCTTCTGCCCTGCCATTGGGTATTTTATGGATACTAATTGTCCAGGAGTAGGGTCAATATTCAAAAGCGGATAATCTGCAACATCGGTTTCGTCTTTTTGATAAAAGGCTAAAAAATTTCCCTTTGGTGACCAAAAAATACCGTTTGTAATTCCGAATTCACTTCGTGCAATTGCTTGACCGGAAACAATATTTTTATCAGAATTATTTGTTACGGCAACAGCCGTTCCATCAGGTTTTTGGATATATAAGTTGTTTTCAATTGTATAAGCTACGTTTCCAGTTTCATTTTGAAGTGTGCTGTTCTCTGCGGAATCGTCAACTTTTGAAATAAACAGACCTTTTTTCTGCTTGTAATCATATAAATAATAGGAATTATCAGCAACCAAATAAAACGCATCGCCATTCTTCCAAGTCATTCCTGAAAATCTTTTCAAATTGCTATTCAAGCTTTTATTCACTTCGGCAATTGAAAGATTTTCACTTTCGTTTTTATTTTCGGCAGATGCTTTTTTAAGTATGGCTCCGTTTTCAAGATAAGTATAGGAAGTTGTCCCCGGAACCCACTGAAAACCTTGCATGTGTTCAGGATAAAACTTTCCGTATTGTTCAAGTACAGCATCTTTTAAAGTGAGTTCTTTTTGTTGTGCGTTGCTGTTAATAACGCATAAAACGAAAATTAGGGTGGCGAAAAAATGTTTCATAAATATATTTTATTATTAAAGAAGTGGAAATATTTAAGTCTTTTTGGAGGTTGCTAAGATAAAAAACCTTTGCCGTGTTTGAAGCATAAGCCACCAATATTTAAGTTAGCGCTTCAAGGGAATTTTAATAAAAGTTATTACGGCGTTACCATTTTTGTGGTTTTTTACAACGAATTCCATCTTGTTTCCATAGAGGGTTTTCAATCGATCTTGGGTGTTTTTTAAGCCCGTTCCATTTTGAAGTAATTCTTCAAAAGGTCGGTTTAAAAGTTCGCCGTCGTTTTCAATTTCAATAAAAAGATATTCGGCATTTTTATAAATTTTCAATTTTACTTTTAATTCGGTTGTATTGTATCCGTAACCGTGTTTAAGAGTGTTTTCAAATATGGGCTGCAATAGCATATATGGCACCAATTCATTTTCAACATCGCTTTCAATATTTTTTTCAATGAAAAGATGATCAGAAAACCGTACGGAAATGATGGCGATATATTTATCGAGAATCTCAAGTTCCTTCTGAAGGAGAATGAAGTTTTCGTCCTTAAAATCCAAAATATCCCGAAAAAGATCACCAAAATCCGCAATCAGGTTTTGTGATTTTTCCTTGTCAATTTCAATCAGAGCCGAAATACTATTAAGGGTATTAAATATAAAATGCGGATGTAATTGTGCCTTCAGCATATTGAGATTTGCATTTGCCAAATGGGTTTCTATTTGTGCCTTCTGAATTTCAATATTGCGTACTTTTTTTATGTAGTAATAAACGTTTATAATGCCAATCATCGCAAAATAGACCAAAAAATTTACTTCAACTACAGCCACAAAATGGTTGAATGACATATAACGCGAAGCTTCGGAAAATGAAGCTTCACCAATTAAAAAGGTTATAACCGCCGTTACAAAAAAGATAACGTAACCAATAAAAAAAGAAAAGAAAAGATGCACCCAAATTATTTTCTTCCAACCTTTAGCACCCCACTTTTCGAACATCAATTTTGTGAGGTAGCTTATAAAAGCCATAAAAACAATAACCACAATCCAATCAACAAAAACGCCATAATTGAACAATTG
>JAGQYZ010000045.1:7756-7972 GCA_020435865.1 Aequorivita sp.
AGCAAGATATTTTAGGAGTTTTATGTCGATGTATTTTTTTAGCATCTTTTACAAACCCAGGTTTTGTTGAAACTCTTTTCGGTAACTTTTGCTTACACGAAAAAGTAAACCGTCTTTCATTTTTACATCAATCTCGCCAAAATTTGAGTGGATTACTTTGTCTAAATAAGCTGTATTAATTATAGTTGAACGGTGAATTCTAAGCATTTGCTTACT
>JAGQYZ010000046.1 GCA_020435865.1 Aequorivita sp.
AAGTTTTGAGCTAGCTCAAAACTTTTTTTCTCCCTTTTTGCTTTCTTTATAAAAACGGTTAAACACATTAAAAATGTGTTAATTAATAGAACTTTAATACTGATAGCGATAAAGAATTTCTACCTTCAATCTTCAAAATGATTAACTAAAATAATAAAGAAATGTTTACTAATATCAATGGACTTCCCGAAGATATTTTGGGAATCGTGATTTCTGGAAAAACCACTAAAGAAGATTATGATCAACTAAATCCATTATTGGAAAAACAAAAAATGATGCATGGAACTATTAAGTTTTTTGTTGAAATTGACGAATTGAACTACACCGCAAAAGCTATGTGGGAAGATTTTAAGATGGGATTACACTATTGGAATGATATAAAAACCGTTGCAATTGTTACAGACAAAGAGTGGCTTGAAAAATCAATTGAAGCTTTTGCTTTAATTATTCCAGGGATGAAGGTAAAAGGCTTTGAATTAGATAAGCGTCAAGAAGCATTGGAGTGGTTGAAAAATCATGAATAATTGAACAACTTGCGGCACTTTTTTTATTCCCCAAACTGTCTTAGATGATGGTCTAAATGCTTATATTGCATCTGTCCCCACTGTTGTTTCGTAAAATAACCAAACCCGGGATGGGCTTTCCATTCTTCACGTTCTCTTTGACTCTCAAATTCATCCAATAGTGCTTTTAGCTTCTTTTTCTCAGTGACAAAATCTCTTGGCTCGGTTTCTTTTAAAAATTTTGCAGTGGGCAAATTTTTACGCCAAGGCTTATCATTATAAAGCATTTTTTTAAAAAATAGCTTTGCAAGTAAATTAGGTTTCATTCCATAACTATCCTTTTCTAGCATAATATTAAAAGGGCCTTGGCAGTGATGTAGCATTTGCCCTACACCCATCTTGCCCCATTGTCTTTCAGAATTTTCAGAAAGTTTATCTAATCTATTTTGTATTTCGGAATACGCCTCGGCTTCAAAAAGTGATTTCATCATTAAAAATTTATAGTTGAAAGCATAAAGCTATTTAATATAAATTGAAATTTACTCATAAAGAAAGAATGTTTTCTAAAATAGTATGTGGTTTAAATATTCATCATTATCTTTAAAGAAACACAAATAAACTTGAAAGAAAACAATTCCTTTTCCATAAAAAATTGGAACGAAGATGATCGACCGCGTGAAAAATTACTGCTCAAAGGCAGAACTGCGCTGAGCGATGCCGAACTTATAGCTATACTAATAGGCTCTGGTAGCCGCAACGAAAGTGCAGTTTCTTTGAGCCAACGTATTTTAGCTTCGGCAGATAACAATCTGAGTGAATTGGGAAGGCTTTCTATTTCAGAATTGATGGAGTTTAAAGGCATAGGTGAAGCAAAAGCAATTAGCATTTCTGCAGCAATGGAACTGGGCCGAAGAAGAAGAACGGGCGAAGCTTTGGAACGAAAAAAAATTATTTCCAGCAATTCAGTTTTTGAATTTGTGCAGCCCATTATTGGTGAGCTTCCGCATGAGGAATTTTGGATACTCTATCTGAACAATTCAAACAAGGTCATAAAAAGTGCGCAGCTCAGCAAGGGCGGTATTACCGGAACGGTCGTAGATATAAGATTGGCGTTTAAAGAAGCGCTACAACTTGGAGCTGTGGGCGTTATTTTAGCACACAATCATCCCTCAGGCACATTAAAGCCAAGTCAGGCAGACATTCAGCTTACCAAAAAGCTAAAAACAGCAGGTGAAAGCTTGGACATAAAAGTACTGGACCATCTTATAATTACCGAAAAAGCGTACTTTAGCTTTGCCGATGAAAATATGCTGTAACCCACTATGTTGTTAATTTATACACAAAAACTAACCCCTCGTATTTCCTATATTTTTAAGCATATCTGCCTCCGAATCTTGGGTATTGAAGTTTCGTTTACTTCAGTTATTGAAGAGTTTATAGCACATGTTGGCCCCAAAATTTCCTATGGAAAAAAACCGCTTGGCAATGAACTTTTTTTTCAAAGTTATGGGCTTTTGGAGCAGCAAGGCCTAGAAGCGATTGACTTTTCAGTAAAAAAATGGGGCAATACCTATGGTTTCTTTTCGGTTTCAAACAGTAGCGGCCTTCCTTTTGACATTTTTTCCTCTAGTTTTTATATGATAACACGTTACGAAGAATATCTTCCACATGTTAAAGATGAAGTAGGACGCTTTATGGCTTCAGAAAGTTTGGCGCATAAAGAAGGATTTCTGCATCAACCAATTGTAGATATTTGGGCATATCTATTTAAAGACAAATTGCTGGAGGCTTTTCCTGAGTTGCTTTTTCCTCAAAAAAAGCTTGTTGTACATCCTGTAATTGAAGCTGCTCAACCTTATGCATACAAGCAGAAAGGCATATTTAGATCCTTTGTAGGGTTTGTAAATAGTTTTTTTAGTGGAAAATTTCGAAATATGATTGAACGTGCCCAAGTGGTTTTGGGTATAAAGCGCGATCCGTTGGATACTTTTAAATGGATTGTTAACAAAGCAACACGAAGCGATTTTAACCTCACGGTTTTCTTCCTTTTAGGCAATGCGCTATCGTTTAATGAAAGTATGAACACACATCGGCAAAAATTTAAAATGCTAATAAAATTTGTTTCAGACTATAAAGATGTGGGACTTATCTTTTCATTTAATTCATTGAGTAATTATGAAGTACTGAAAAGCGAAAAACGGCGGATAGAGGAAATAACCAATCGTTCCCTCGCCAGTTCTATGAATTCCGAATTTTTGGTGAACCTTCCAGATATTTATCGACATTTGGTTGAACTTGAAGTGAAACGTGATTTTACAATGGTTTTTCGCGATACCATTGGCTTCCGCGCTGGAACCTGCACACCGTTTCTTTTTTATGATTTAGATTATGAAATAAAAACACCTTTGATTGTGCATCCTTCAGCAATGACTACTATGGCATTTCAAAAAAAATACGCTTCAGATATTGAAAAAACGGTGAACAATGCCATCAAAGCAGTGGAAGCAGTAAACGGAACTTTTACTATGATTTTTTCCAATAAGGATTTTTCTTCTGCCGAAAATAACAAAGTATGGCGAAGTATTTTTTCAGAAAAATTACGGGAATATGCTCAATAACGAGATAAAGGATGTTTTTTTTGACTTGGATCACACCCTTTGGGATTTTGATCGAAATTCTGGTCTAGCATTCGAAAGGGTATTCCAAAAACATAAAATAGCATTGCCTCTTTCTGATTTTTTAAGGGAATACGAACCCATTAATTTGATTTATTGGAAAAAATATCGCGAAGAACGTGTTACCAAAGAAGAACTCCGCAGGGGTCGATTGACCGAAACTTTTAATATTTTCAAACTAAAATTTCCTATTGAAACCATTGATGCTATGGCCGTTTGCTACATTGAAGAGCTTCCGGTGGATAACCATCTTTTTATTGGCACAGTTGAAATCCTAGAATATCTTTCCCGTAAATATAATCTTCATATAATTACCAATGGTTTTGAGGAAGTGCAATATCAAAAATTAAACAATAGTGGAATTAAACGATATTTTAATACCATTACCACTTCTGAAGAAGTTGGTTTAAAAAAACCGCATCCATCGGTTTTTAAAACTGCGATGGCGAAAGCTTCTGCAACGCCTCAGAAAAGTATAATGATTGGCGATAGTTTTGAAGCGGACATTATTGGAGCAAGAAATGCAGGAATGCACACATTGTTCTTTAATTACAGAAATGAAGAAGTGTCACTGGAATATTTTGCCATAAACGAACTTTTTGAGATCAAAAATTACCTTTAGTAATAATCAGGCATATAAGGCGTTAATATAGGGAAACAAACCCTACTTATGAATAAAGTCCTATCTATACCCATTTTTGTGGTATGTGCCTGCCTTTTTTTTACGGCTTGCATAAAAGACACAGATTTTGACCAAGCTGAAGATATTGCTCTTACTCCAGTTATTGAACTGAATTTGATATACTTCAATCTTCCAGCGAATCGTTTTTTTGACACCATAAATTCCACTCAAATCCTTACTGTTCGCGATACTACTGAAATTAGATTTTTGGATGATAGTACGCTTCAAGAAAGCTTGAAACGAGCCGAGTTCTATTTCAAATTTACCAACAGCATACCTCGAAATTTCCAAGTTGATTTTCAGTTTTTAAGTGAAGTGAATGATACAACCTATATTACTGGAACCTCTGTGTCACAAGGAACATTGTCATCTCCAGAAATTACTGAGTTTATAGAAAATATTGAGGGCGAAGATATCCTGAGGCTAACACAAGCTAATAAAGTGGTGGTATCTGTAACCATTCCTTCATCCAATGAAAATCTGGAAGGCACCTTGAATTTGCAATCCAAAACCACCTACTTTTTGGAATACTAATACAATGCGAATTTTTTTAACTATCATATTGTCCCTTATGGGTGTATTTGCTTTTTCCCAAAATAAGCAACTGCTTTATGGTTTTGATGACATTCCCCAATCTTTGATGCAGAATCCTGGGGGCAAAGTGCTTCATAAAAAGCATTATGGAATTCCATTTTTGTCACAAATCCATTTTAACGGAGGTTCTTCTGGCGTATCTGTTTATGATATTTTTAACAATGGAAACGATAACATTAATGATCGCATTACAAAAAAGATTTTTGAAATGAAGAATACAGATTTTTTTACAGCCACACAACAATTGGAGCTCATTAACTTTGGTTGGCGTGCAAAAAACGAAATCTATTTTTCAGGTGGCATATATCAAGAATTTGATTTTATAACCTACTTTCCAAAGGATCTAGCAATTCTTGCTTGGGAAGGAAATCGTGATTATTTGGATTATGAATTTAATTTGGGTGAAATAAGTACTACTGGCGATTTTATGACGGTTTACCATTTTGGGCTAAACAAAAAGCTTAATAAAAAATTGACTATTGGCGCACGTTTAAAACTATATTCCAGTATGTTCAGTTACCGGAGTGTAAATAATTCAGGGACCTTTGTAACGCGCTTGGGCAATGAAAATTCGGAAAATATATATGAGCATACCGTTCAAAATGCTAATGTTACAGTGCAAACCTCTGGCTATGCATCCTTGCGGGAACTGGATGGAGTTGGACAAGTAACGAGTGAAATTTTGGGTCGCGCCTTTTTTGGGGGTAATATAGGAATAGGTGCGGACGTTGGTTTTAATTATGAAATAAATGAAGCTTGGAACCTTTCAGCTAGTGTATTGGATTTTGGTGCCATTTTTCATAAAAAAGATGTTGAAAATTACCGCGCCCACGGGACCTATACTTTAAATGGAATAAACCTAATTTTTCCACCTTTGAATGAAGGGGAATCAACTTTTCCGTACTATAGTGATCTTGAAGATGAAGTAGAAAGGGAAATACCAATAGACACATTGCATAATAACTATACTCAGTTTAGACCTGTAAAATTCAATGCAGGATTAAGTTTTGGCTTTGGCAAGTTTAATGCAACTGGAGCTTGCGATTGCTTGAATGTGGGTGGAGAAAAACTACACAAGCAAAACGTTGGTCTTCAGTTTTATTCCATTTTTAGACCTAAAGGGCCACAAATGGCTGGAACTCTTTTTTATCATAGAAGATTTACAGAATATCTTTCTGCGAAAGCAACCTATACGGTTGATTCCTATTCTTTTTCAAATGTTGGACTGGGAGTTTCAGCAGATATTGGTAAGGTGAATTTTTACATTGCTGCGGATAACCTTATAAAATATAGCAATTTGGCAAAGGCAAAAAGCGTATCTTTACAATTAGGCTTTAACATTATAATTGACGAAGAATGACACGTTATTTACTACTTTCCATTACTTTATTACTGACTTCGAATGCCATTTCGCAGAATACAAATTTGAGCGATTACAGTTATGTAGTCGTACCAGAACAGTTTGATTTTCTAAAAGGGCAGGATCAATTTCAAATTAACTCCATGACACAATTTTATTTGGAAAAATATGGCTTCAATGCATATATGGCCGACTCTGCGCCCAACGCAAACCGATGTGATGGCCTTTTTGCCAATGTTGAGGAACTGAATACTATTTTAGGAACCAAACTTCAAGTAGTTTTGAAAGACTGTAATGATAACGAAATTTATAGGAGCCAAGAAGGTAAAAGTAAGTATAAGGAATTTGACAAAACCTATCAAGATGCACTTCGGAAGGCATTCAACAGTTTTAAAGCATTAAACGTAAAACAAAAAGAGGTGGTTCTTTTGGAAAATACTACTACAAATTCAATAGTTACTAAGGAAACAAAACCAAATGAGGAAACGGCTTCATTAGAAAAGCCAAAAGTTTCAAATGCTTCAGGGAATTCGTTGCCAGATGCCAAATTTTCTAACTATTCAAATTCAGGAAAAACATATCTACTTCGGAAAACAACAGAAGGATATTCCTTATATGAAGAATCTGCCAGCACAGCAGACGGACTTCTTTTAAAAGGAAAAATAATTGTAATGGATAATGTGGTAAAATATATGAATACTGCTGGAAATGTTGCTGATGCCATTTTTGATACTTCAGGAAATCTTATTATTAAAGAAAACGGAGCTTCAACATTTTACAAATCTGAGGACTAAAAATCATATTTATCCTTCCAAAGCTGTTGTAAGTAGTTTTTTAGGGCATTCTCCTTTGGATTATTTCCGGGCCTGTAAAATGTAGTCCCTTTTATTTCTTCTGGTAAAAATTCGTGCGGAACAAAATTTCCTTCGTAGTTATGTGCGTATTCATATTCCTTTCCGTAGCCCAGTTGCTTCATAAGCTTCGTTGGCGCATTTCTAATTGAAAGTGGCACCGACAGATCGCCCGTTTTTCTAACAAGCTGTTGCGCTTCGCCAATGGCTTTATACGAAGCGTTGCTTTTAGGTGAAGTTGCCAAATAAATGGCACATTGACTTAAAATAATTCGAGCTTCGGGATAGCCGATTGTATTTACGGCCTGAAATGTACTATTGGCAAGTAAAAGTGCATTCGGGTTTGCATTGCCAATATCCTCTGAAGATAGAATGACCATTCTACGTGCAATAAATTTTATATCCTCGCCACCCTCAATCATTCTGGCCAACCAATATACGGCTGCGTTTGGGTCGCTTCCACGGATTGATTTTATAAATGCCGAAATGATATCATAATGTTGTTCGCCAGTTTTGTCATAAAGCACTGTATTTTTTTGTGCTTTTTGCATTACTAATTCATTGGTAATAGTAACTTTTTCATTTTTTTCTGAAAGTATTACCAGTTCCAAAACATTCAGAAGTTTACGCGCATCGCCGCCAGAAAGTCTTATGATTGCTTCAGTTTCTTGTAAGGTTACTTTTTTCTTTGACAGGATTTCATCTTCTTTTAAAGCTCTTCTCAGCAAGGCTTCCATATCCTCACGGCTGAAAGATTCCAAAACATAAACCTGACAACGGGACAACAATGCAGGAATTACTTCAAAACTTGGGTTTTCTGTTGTAGCTCCTATTAATGTAATCCAACCTTTTTCCACAGCACCTAAAAGCGAATCCTGTTGTGATTTACTAAAACGGTGAATCTCATCAATAAACAGAATTGGATTTTTGGTTGAAAATAGATTGTCGTTTTTCTTGGCTTTTTCAATTACTTCCCGAACTGCTGCAACACCGCTATCTACCGCGCTTAAAACATAGAATGGTCTTCCGCTTTCATTCGCAATAATGTTTGCAAGTGTAGTTTTCCCTGTTCCTGGCGGGCCCCAAAAAATCATGGATGGAATCATTCCTGTACCTAATTGGGAAGTGAGTGAACCTTTGGGACCAATCAAATGTTGCTGGCTTAAATAATCTTTTAGGTTAGCTGGGCGGATCCGTTCGGCAAGAGGTGCGTTCATAGTCTTCAAAATTACAATTTAAATAAATCGGTTTCACTGACAATTTATCATAAATTTGAATTGAGGATTACTTTTTGTAATTAATTGAATATGTCTAATACAAACCAATTAAAGTTTACTCCTGAAGTTTTTGGTTATCCATTGCTTTTTGTTATGGTTCTTTGGATTGTATTTTGGGTTGAATCACGTTTTGGATTGAATTTCAATTCTTATGGGGTTTATCCTAGGGAATTGAAAGGTTTACGTGGAATTCTTTTTGGTCCATTCATTCACGGAAGTTTAAAACACCTTTTTAATAATTCAATTCCGTTATTCGTTCTTACAACTGCTTTGTTCTATTTCTACCGAAACATTCGCTGGAAGGTATTGATATTAGGTCTTTTGTTGACAGGTATATCAACATGGCTGATTGGCAGATCTTCATTGCATATTGGTGCGAGTGGTGTGGTTTATATGCTTGCCGCATTTATATTTTTTAAGGGAATTTTTTCAAAACAGTTTCAGCTTACTGCTTTAGCTTTAGTAGTTGTATTTCTTTATGGAGGAATGCTTTGGTATTTATTTCCTGTAAATCCTGAAATTTCTTGGGAAGGACATATTTCTGGGTTTTTTATTGGTTTGTTGTTTGCTTTCTATTTTAAAAGCAATCCCGTACAAAACAAAAAATATGATTGGGAGCGGGATGATTTTAACCCTGAGAATGATCCTTTTCTTAAACAATTTGATGAAAACGGAAATTTTATTGAACTACCAAAAGAACTACCTGAAGAACAATCCAAGAATGAAACTGGTTCTCAAAAACGTGGACATATAAGAATAATATATAACTATAAAAAAGATTCAGAAAAACCCTCTGATATTTAATTTTTTAACTGCGCTGTCTCACTACTTCATACAGGAATGCGCCACATGCAACAGAAACATTTAATGAATTGATTTCGCCTAGCAAGGGCAGGGAAGCGCGCTGGTCTACTAAACTTAAAACGGATTTTGAAACACCTTTTCCTTCTGAACCCATAATGATGGCTAGTGGTGTTTTTAAATTCAATGAATAAATTTCAGAATTTGTTTTTTCAGTAGCTGCAACTGTTGTAATTCCAGAGCCTTGCAAATAGAAGATAGCATCTTTAATATGTTCAACTTTACAGATTGGTATTTTAAAAATGGCACCCGCTGAAGTTTTTACAGTATCACCAGAAACGGGAGCGCCGCCAGCTTTTTGTATAATGACCGCATTGACACCAGCACATTCAGCCGTTCGAAGAATGGCGCCAAAATTTCGTACATCTGTAATTTGATCTAGAATAAGGAATAGAGGAGCTTTATCGCTTTCGAGGGCTTTTTCAACAATATCTTCCAAACTATGAAACGATACGGGAGAAGTTATTGCCACTATGCCTTGGTGATTTCCTCGTGTAAGCCTATTGAGTTTTTCAAAAGGAACTATGCTTATTGGGATGTTTGCTTTTTCAAGATCTTTGATAAGATTTTCAATTTTGTCGCTCTCTATTCCTTTTTGAATAAAAACTTTGTCAAAAACAACTTTTGATGCCAAAGCTTCTTTGACAGGGTAAATTCCAAATACGAATTGTTCTTTATCAAGCATATTTCTATTTTTTTAAAATTAACTACAACAAAGGTAAGAGAAATATGATGTATAAATTTTTCATTTTTTGTTTAAAAAAAAGCACCCTATAGTTAACTATAGGGTGCTTTTATGTATGAGAAAAAAAATTAGTTTCTTAGTCCTACAAGTACAGTTCCTCCAGACACAACATCTGTTGAGGCTTGAACCTTAAGAATAAAATAGGACCTTTCATCTGTAATGGAATTGTCTTCTCCTGTAACAGTTATAGTTCCAAATCTTTCTCCAGCGGGAACCACTACAGTACTATCAAATGTATAATTATCGGGAGCTGTAGCAGGGAATTCATCACTCGTTGAAACCATATCTTCGATTGTAAATGTTCTGTCAACTGTGGATAAATCCGAAACAAAGATATCAATAGTAGAACTTTTTGAACCTCCTTCTGGAATATTATTAATATTCTTTGTAGGTAAATTAAAGCCAGCCACTGTTTTTCGTTCTGTGTTATAGTCATCATAGGTTTCGCAAGAAACTGCAAGAATTGCTATAGACAAGAATGTAATTAATATATTTAATTTTTTCATTTTTGAAATATTTAAAGATTAATAACCTGGATTTTGGACTAGGTTTGGATTCACATCAATTGAACTTTGTGCGATTGGCAATTGAAATTTTATATTGCCTGCACTTAAAGACTGCACATCTGAAGGTGTACCACTGCCATCGGCAAGATCACCAAAACCATCTCTTTCCACACCAAGACCCCAACGTTTAATATCCAAAAAGCGTTGACATTCAAATGCAAATTCAAATCTTCTTTCCATACGGATAGCATCACGAAGATCGGTACCAGTTTCACCAGATGGTGGGTTGGTATAGCGTTTTGTTCTAACAACATCCAAGGCAGCTCTAGCCTGAGTTTCATTACCAAGGTTGTAAAGTGCTTCAGCTTTGTTCAAATAAGCTTCAGCTGCACGAAGAATTTTGAGATCCACAAGACCGTTTACTTGGTTTGGGCGCCCAAAAAGCTTTTTGATTGCATTAAACTGTAAACCATCGGCATTATTTGAAGCCTGCATAGTATATGCATCTTTTCGGATGTCATCGTTAGCAAAAGAATTATAGAACGAATAAGAAACTACGTATTCTGGAATCAAATTGGTTTTTCCTCCTTGGCTCCAAGTAACACCTACATGAAGTCCAAGAACAGCTTCTTCGTTTGGGATATAGAATAAAAGTCCAGCTTGACTGGTATCTTCCCAAACACCAACTACTTCAGAACGTGGGGCTACGGGAGTTGAAACTTGATTTGCTGCATTAACGGCATTTTGCCATTGACCCATATAAAGATATACGCGTGATAACAACGTATATACGGCATCGTGACCCATACGTCCAGCGCCATTGTCATCATTAATGTCTGCGCCAGCTTCCGTTAAATCTTGTACAATTTTGTCGTACACAGCACCTACTGTTTCTCTTGCAGGTTCAATAGTTACATCTGGTTCAGTTACATAAGCAATGCCCAAACTACTATTTGCATCACCCGATTGGGTTGGTATCATACCAAAGAAGGATACAATGTTAAAATGAGCTAGTGCACGTAGCGCTTTTGCTTCAGCTACAATATTAGTTTTGTTAGCACCTTCAAAACCCTCAGCGTTGGCTAATATGAGATTTGCACGATAAGCTACTGTGTAACCAGCTGTATAAAGACCATTCATTGGGCCATCTGCTGGACCATATCTCCAGTTGTGAAGGGTTCGTCTTGTGCCACGTCCACTTTGTGCAGGTGTAACATTATCCGACAAAACATCTGGTGCATCAAGCAATCCGCCACCGTCACTTCCACCATACATACCACCTGCGGTCAAACCAGAATAAGTACCTCGAATTGCGTTTTCAAAATCATTGGCAGTAACATATGCGTTTTCTGTACCAAATTCGTCAAATGGTACTTGGTCTAATTTACTATCGCAGGAAGAGAAGGCTCCCACAACCAAGACCAAAAATGTTATTTTATAAATTATTTTTTTCATCTTATCAATTTTTTTAATGTTAGAAACTTATATCCAAACCAAGTTGGTAAGATTTGGTATTTGGATAGCTATATAGGGTTGCCTCTCCAGGAGCTACTGCGTTTACGAACGAAATAGTTTCACCAGAGGAAAGTCCTACTTCTGGATCACCCCAGAACTTGGTAAAAGTCAAAAGGTTTTGACCTTGAACATAGAGGCGAAGCTTACTAATAGGGGTCTTGTCCAAATACTTACTCGGCATTGTATAGGATAGGGTTACATTTCTCATTCGAATATAGTCACCTTTTTCCAACCAACGATCTGAGTTACCAGTTACAGTAGCATCATTGGCAGCGTAGATGGGGCTAGGAAGCACACCAGTGTCGCCAGGTTGTTGCCAGTAATTGAAGGCACTTGTTGCTTGATTGTCTGAAATCGCAAGACCATCAGATTCGCGGTCAGAACGTACATAGTTGTTTATCCAGTTTCCATATTTGAATACAAAATCTGCACGAAGGCCAAAACCTTTATAGCTAAAGTTGGTGAAGAAACCACCTTCTTTGTCTGCAATGGTAGATTTTCCTTGAAAAACTCTATTCTCCATATCGGGAAGCTCATCAGCAAAATAAATGTTGCCATCGCCACCATAGAATTGTGATCTACCTGTAGCAGGATCAACACCTGCATAACGGATCAAGAAATGTTCGTTGATTTTTCTACCTTCGCTAAATCGAATATTGAAAGTATTTGTAGCATCGATGTCTTCTCCATCAGGAAGGGACACGATTTCAGTATCAAGAAATATAATATTTCCTCCCAAGGTCCATGTGAAATCTGGTGTTCTAACTATATCTCCACTTAAGGAAATCTCCAAACCTTTGTTTTGGATTTCACCTAAATTACCATTTACACTAGCAACTCCAGATTCATCTGCTTTTGGAATCTGAAACAATAAATCGGTTGTATTTCTTATGAAATAATCGGAAGTTAATCTCAATCTATTTTTGAACATTTCTATATCAACCCCAATGTTTAATTGCGTAGTAGTCTCCCAAGTAAGATCTGGGTTTGCTACGTTGTTTGGAATCGTTGATGAACCACCTGGATAGGAACCAAATGTAACGGTACCTTGTGATGCATAAGCTGGTAAACTGGAACGGTTACCAACTGACCCGTAGGATCCTCTTATTTTAAATTCATTCAAAGCATCCCAATTGATGAAATTTTCTTTGGCTATGTCCCAAGCAACACTTCCACTATAAAAGTTACCGTATTGTACTTCAGAACCAAAGTTTGATGAACCGTCTCGTCTAACAGATCCTTGAAGATAATATTTTTCTTGCCAGTTATAATCCGCGAACAGACCATAAGAAACCAAAGTTAACCTTGTACGGTTGGAAAATCCATCATTAAGCTCGGCACCATTGACTTGTGTTGAAAGTAATGCAGAAGGAAAACCAATTTTTCTTACAAAAATTCTGTTGAATTCGTATTGGTTGAATTCATAAAGACCCAAAACATTCAAGTTATGACCATTATTGCTAAGGGTATAGTTCAAACGATTACTTATTGTATAATCTAAACGGTGCTGCTGATCATCAAATTTGTTACCAGGAAGATCAGGGTTTCCAATCAAAGCATCCAATATTCCTCCAGGTTTGGAGTAGCTTTCCCTACGTTTGGCTTGCCAGTTTACGGCAGTTTCAAAATTGTATGACCAATGTTTGTCAAACTTTATCATAGTCGAGACAGAACCTAAAGTTGTGTTGTTAATATCAATTGAAGGTTCAGAGTCTAATGCTCCACGTACAGGGAAAGTCGTATGGGTTGGGTTGTAAACGGGATTTCCGTTTTCATCCAATACTACATTTCCATCGTCGTCCAACAGGTATTCAGTCTCATAAGGGTTATAATCAAGCATACCACGGAAAGGGTTTTGCGTGTTGTTTCTGTCACGAGGCTCGTCACTGGTTGATCTAGAATAACCAACATTTACACTAAAGGTTAACCAGTCCTTGGCATCCACATTAATATTTAAACGTGAACCAAGTCGCTCAAAACCACCAATCTTATCAATAATCCCTGTATTTTTATCATTGGAAACAGAAAAATAATAATCCATTTTATCTGAACCACCAGAAATCGAAAGACTGTTATTCTGTACAACACCTTCTTTAAGAATTAAATCTTCCCAATCAATTGAGCGATCCAAAAGTTTTTGACGTTCAGGTGAGCCTGGAGCTGTAGTAACCCCGGGCAATGTTGAAGCGGTGGTAATACCCAATGCATACATTTCTGCTTCATACTGCATTTTTTCAGAAGCATTCATCATAGTATAATTCGGATTTATTCTGGAAGTTACTCCATAGCGAGAACTAAAACGAATTACAGCGTCCTTGTTACGAGTACCATTTTTTGTGGTAATGATGACAACCCCGTTGGATCCACGGGAACCATAACGGGCAGTCATGGACGCATCTTTTAAAATAGTAATGTTTTCAATATCCTCATTTGGGATATTTGCAAGATCCTGCTCTCTAATTGGTGTACCATCCACAATATAAAGTGGAGAAGATGCACCTGCAACAAGAGATCCTGTACCTCGAATACGAACAAAAGCTCCTTGTCCCGGTTTACCGTTTGCAGAAGTTACCTGCACACCAGCCGCCTTACCTTGCAGCATATTGTCTATACTGGTGGTTGGTGCCATTTGCGATAATTCCGAAGCGGAAATTGATACAACAGCTGATGTTTGTACTGTTTGGTTTCGCATAGAGTAACCAGTCACAACAACTTCTTCAAGTGCCGCAGCATCTTGTTGTAAAGAAATGTCGATTTTATTCTGAGCTCCTACTTTTACTTCCTTGGCCACAAAACCTACATAGCTAAAGACAAGTGTCTGTCCCACATTCGCTGAGACGGTATAATTACCATCAAAATCCGATTGTGTACCAGAACTAGTTCCTTTAACAATAACGTTTGCGCCAGGCAATGGCAGACCTGTATCGTCTGTCACTGTACCTGTAATAGTTTTTTGCTGTGCGAAGGTAAGCTGCACAACTAACGCTAGTATAAGCGTTAAAATTCCACTAAACTTTGTTCTCATTTTTATAAATTATTTGAATTAGCCAACGGCAAAAATCATAATAAAAAGTTAATTACACAAGTATTTGCTCCCAATTTTTAAGTTTTATTTAGGAATGATTGAGAGTTTAATCTGAATATTCTAAAATTTTGAGGAAATACTGATGTGGATTTTGGTGTTTGAAAAATTTAATTTTTGGTTTTCGGTGTTCCCGTTTGCAACATTCAATTTAAATAGTCCTGCCTTGGTGTTGAGTCCAATTCCAAATCCAAAACTATATAGGTTTTGTCTGAGAGATAGCGTTTCGTTTTCGAAATATCCAACATCTATTATGCTATGAGCGTATACCCCATCATTAAATTGGTATCTATATTCTGTGTTTATTACAGAAAAAAGGGACGCATCAATACTGTTCTCGTTAAAGCCTCGAATGCTATTAATACCACCAAAACGGAATAATTCATTAACTAAGTAGCTATTGCTGAAAAGTACGCTCGTTATATTTTGTAAGAAAATAGAGTTTTTATAGTTAAGGTTAAAAATATTATTGAGTAGTGTTTCAATGCGTACTTGGTCGTCACTGTTTCCTTCTTTATCGCGAAAACCAATGCCTCCATCTAAACTAATGGTAGTTTTTATTGGAAAAAGTTTTTTGTTTTGAGGTTTAATGTATGAACCTCCAGCAATAAAAAACTTAGATTTAAAGTCTTCAATAGGTGTTCCCGCCACTGTAATGTCCAGAAGATTGCTGGAATCATAACCTTTATAACCAATGTATACGGTTGATTTTGGATTTATTTGATAGGTTGCCCGTAATTGCTGTTCAGTGGTAATAAAAGTACTATCTCGCTTAAAGATTTTAAGTTCACCATTTAAACCAAAAGGTGTTTTTAGTAAATAGGGTAACGTTATTTTGGCTCTGAAATTTACCTGTTCTTTGCCATCCGCTTTGTAGTTTAGTAATAATTGCTCGCCATAATTAAGGTTGTTGTTCAGCTCCAAGTTCAAATAGCCATTAAAGGTCAGTTTCCGTGTTTCTTCATCTGTGGCAAAACCGAGTATTCCATCAAATAGATTGTTGTTTTGTTTTTCAAGATAGAAATATACTGTAGTGGAGTCTTTTCTGAAAAGTGCTTCTGGCGGTTTAATTGCCGAGACAAACCCCAAACTGTTAAGATTTTCGCTTTGCGCCACTAATTTCTTTTGATTAAATAGCTTTCCTTTTTTTACTCCAGCGTAATATTTTAGAAAAGAACGGGGAAATTTTTCATACCCTTTCACGGCTATAGAGTCTATCGTTCTTATATTGCCGTTGTCCACAAATAA
>JAGQYZ010000047.1 GCA_020435865.1 Aequorivita sp.
TTTTGCACGTGGACGATCTTGCAAAAGCGGTTGTTTTTTCAGTAAAAAATAAATTGCCCGAACATTTATATAATGTGGGTACGGGAACTGATGTTACCATAAAACAGTTGGCAGAAACTATACAAAAAGCTGTTGGCCATAAAGGGGAAATAGTTTGGGACAGTTCAAAACCAGATGGCACCCCACGTAAATTAATGGACAGTGGCAAGTTGAACGCTCTTGGCTGGAAGGATTCCATAACATTGCCCGATGGAATTGAAGCTACATATAGTTGGTTTCTAAATAATCAAGAAAACTTTAAGGAAGTAAAACTATAGTTTTGAAAAGGAATCGAAGGATTATGATGAAATTTATATGTAATAATTGAAGGAGTTAATAAATAAAATACAGTCCAAGCTAGGGATACATAGTGATCGGACAAAAAACATAAGCAAGCATGTTTTGCTTTCCCTTTTATACAGAGGCGGAAGTATTTTTGCAACTTTTTTATTGGTGCCTTTAACCATTAGGTTTTTAGATACCGAAAATTACGGGGTCTGGCTTACCATAAGTTCATTTATAGCTTGGTTTTCTTTTTTTGATGTTGGCTTGGGAAATGGCCTGAGAAATAAATTCGCTGAAGCTAAGGCAAAAGGAGATTTTGAATTGGCAAAAGGTTTTGTCAGCACGGCCTATTTTAGTCTAGGGCTTATTTGTTTGGGGTTACTCTGTGTTACTGTATTGGGGAGTTTTTTTATTGATTGGGCAGCTATTTTTAATGCTTCCGCCAGTTTAAAAGGTCAATTGCAAATATTGATGCCGATAGTGTTTGGATGTCTTAGTTTACAATTGACAGCAAAATTAATTGCAACCATTTATACCGCTGATCAGAAACCTTCAGTTGAGGGAAAGATTAGCTTTATCACTTCTACAAGCTCATTAATTTTAATTTGGATACTTACAAAAACAGCTACTAGCTCCTTATTAATTTTTGGCGCATTGTTCTCTCTGTTACCGGTATTAATACTCATACTTTTTAATGTCTATGCTTTTTCCAACAGATATAAAAAGTATAAACCCAATATATTATTATGCAAAAAAATATACTTCAATGAGATTTTTGGGTTAGGAGCAACGTTTTTTATAATTCAATGTTCGGTAATTATTTTATTTTCAACGGATAATTTTATTATTACACAGTTGTTTAATCCAGAAGAGGTGGTTCCATATAACATAGCTCAAAAATATTTTAGCATTTCATTGATGATCTTCAATATGCTTTTGACGCCATATTGGTCTGGCTTTACCGATGCATATACACACAAGGATTTTTTATGGATTAGGAAATCAATGAAAAATTTGAGCAAATTCTCATTTGGAAGCATGCTCCTAACATTCTTTATGGTATTACTTTCACCTTTTTTTTACAAATTATGGATTGGAGACCTCGTTTCTATTCCTTTTAATTTGACCTTAAGCATGGCTGTATTTTTTATTATATGTATTTTTTATTCACCATATAACGCTTTTATTAATGGTCTGGGTAAAGTACGGATACAAATGTATACTTTAGTTGGAGCAGCGATTTTAAATATTCCCCTATCTATAATTCTAGTAAAGTATGCCTCAATGGGAGTGGAAGGGGTTATCACGGCTACTATTATATGTATTATACCCCATGCGATTATTTGCCCATTGCAGTATTCAAAATTAATTCGAAATAAGGCCAGTGGTATATGGAATAAATAAGATGCCCAATCTAAATAGCATTCCCAATATGGAATATTTGAACCTTAATTTTTTTATTTTCCCAAACAATATACACTTTGATTAATATTATGGGTGTAAATTATAAAACAGATAAGATGAGAGTTTTGCATTTGTTTAATGAAATAAATTTTTCGGGAGCGGAACTCATGTATAGAGATGCAGCAGACTATTTCCGGGAAAAGGGTGTGGAAATGTACGTGTTAGGGACAGCCAATAATTTCGGTAATTTCATTGATAATTTTAGGGAAAAGGGAATAAACACAGTCCATAAACCATATAGAAGCAGGTTCGTTCTTTCCAGAGCAGGACTTTCTTTCTATTGGTTTCTATATAAATTCCTTAAACAGAATAAAATTGATGTGCTTCATATACATAGAGATGATATCTATTTTGCAGCAGTAATCACATATATATTAAGAATTAGAAGCATAAAAACACAACATAGTATCTTTTATAATAGAAAGTTTACGCTTCCAATATCAATAGCAAGAAGGAGAATCGTTAGAATTTTCTTTAAAACAGGTTTTCATAGCATCGGCGAAAGTGTACAAAAACATGAATTGAAATATTATAAAAACCCGTCTACTAAAATTAACAATTGGTATAATTCAAAAAGATTTTATGAGTTTACCGATTCAGAAAAAAGTGAGGTTAAAAAGAGATTATATATCCCAAAAGATGTATTTGTGGTTATATCAGTGGGCGGATGCGCAGAGATAAAAAACCATCATGATGTCTTGAAGGCTATTGCGAGTTTAAAGGGAAAACTAAATATTCTGTATTTACATTTAGGGAAAGGTAAAACAGAATGTGAAGAGAAAAAATTGTCAGAAGATCTGGGTATTAATGAAATGGTACGATTTGAAGGAAACAAGGACAATGTGAGAGATTATTTAATAGTTTCCGATGTCTTCGTTATGCCTTCAAAATTTGAAGGATTGGGTAATTCCTGCCTCGAAGCCATGGCATGTGCTATTCCAGTTATTTTATATAATGTAGTAGGCTTAAGAGATCTTATTTCCAATAATGATAATGGATTTTTAATTGAACCAAATCCAAAAGAGTTAGCAGATAAAATTGTTTTATATTCGGATAATCCTGAATTAAGAAAAGAAAAGGGTTATAATGCTTCCGTGTTTGTTAATAAAAACCACAGTATGTATAAAAATGTTGATTTAATGTTGGCATTTTATAATAAAGGCTAAATATTATGGAATTGCTATAGGGCTAAAGACAGATGAATTTACCTAAGAAAAAAATAACAGTTTATCTATATACTTTCTTATTCGCTGCAATGAGTGGAAATCCTCTTTTCAGTATTTCAGGAGATACTTCCAAGTATATTTTTATTGCTTTTGTTCTTGTTTTAGTAGCAAAACATCACACCTACTTCAACCTTAAAAAAGGGATTATTTATTATAGATTTTTTGGTTTTTTTGCAATCATATTCCTATTCCAAAAATTGGTTTTGGGGTTTGTTTCATACCCTAGTGTTATAGCATTTATGGCCAGAATTACATTGGGCTATATAATAATTCGTTATGTTGGGTACAATTTTAAATATGCTTTTTTCCAAATTATCTTTATGGTTTGCTTGATAAGCCTCTTTGGATTTGCTTGGAATGCCTTAGGAATGAATATACCTGCAGTATATGTTATAGAAACAACTGCCCAATATTCAGATAACTCCTCAAGAAATATAATTTTATTCAACCAACATGCAGATGGACATAGAAATTCAGGCATGTTTTGGGAGCCAGGTGCCTTTGCTTGTTATATCTGTTTAACCTTTCTATTCTACCTAGGGAACATAAGAACTCTTTTGGAGCATCATAAATGGAAAGTTATCATAATCCTTTTAGCTTTAATCACAACGTACAGCACCACCGGTTATATTGTACTTTTTATAATAGGAATAGCAACAATTTATATTGAATACAAAAAAAAATACGGGGCCTTTGTTTTACCCATTTTAATAACCTTTGGGCTCATTGCATATATTACTTATGAGAATACTGACTTTATGAAGGAAAAAATGGACAACCAACTAGCTGCAGCATCCAAAAGGGACGAGGGTGAATTTGCTCCAGATCGTATGAGTGCACTCCTTTTCGACCTGCACTATATTGGAAAGCATCCTTTAGTGGGTAATGGCATGCATGTTATAACTAGATTTGCCGACCATCCAGCCCTCCAAAAAGAAGATTTGGGGCATGGCAACGGCTTTAGTGATTTTCTGGCATCTATGGGAATTTTAAGTTTTTTGTTTTACCTGTTTTATATTTTTCGGTACAATAAAAACCACGCTGCTATATTTGTTATTTGTATAATTTTTTTGTTGCAGGGAGAGCCCTTGCTGAATTATCCGCTATTTCTATGTTTACCCTTTGTATTTATATATGATGAAAACAATCGCCGTACTGTTAACTTGCCACAATAGGAAAGAAAAAACGTTACAGTGCCTTAAAACACTGTTTAAAGCTAATGTGCCTGAAAACTTAAAAATGGATTTTTTTCTGGTTGATGACGGCTGTACAGATGATACAGCTAAAGCTGTAAACCAAATTTATCCAGAAATAAATATTGTTTTGGGGAGCGGCAATTTATTTTGGGCGGGAGGAATGCGGCTCGCTTTCACTGAAGCCAGAAAACATAGAGATTATGACGGATATTTACTTCTTAATGACGATGTGGAATTAACTAATGACTTTCTTTCAAAAATCATTGAAACCCAAGAATATTGCTTAAAAAAATATAAAAAAGGAGGTTTGTACGCTGGCTCCACCAAGGAAAAAAGATCTGGTAAAATTTCCTATGGTGGCAATGTGCTTACTAAAGGAATTGACCATCCCGCCTATAAATTAGTACAACCTTCAGAAGCTCCTCAGCCATGCCACCTTACGAATGCAAATGTTCTGTATGTGGAAAAAGAAGTAATAGACAAAATTGGTTTTTTCGATGAAAATTTTAGCCACGCCTTTGCTGATTACGATTTTTCATTGCGAGCTTTTAAAGCTGGTTTTCCCGTTTATATCACTCCAGGAATATGTGGATATTGTACAGATGATCACGGAAATAACTGGAGCAGCTCAAAGAAACTTAAATACAGAATTGAGTACCTAAAAAGTCCGACAGGCCTGGCCTACAAAGAATATCTATATTACGGAAAAAATCATTTTCCGAATCAGGTTCCAAAAATGTTTGTGAAATTGTGGGTAAAAACCGTGTTTCCAAGTTTGTGGGATTTAAAAAATAAATAACTGATTTTATGAAACTTATAGTCAATGCAGATGATTTTGGTTTTTCGGAAGAAGTGAATGCAAATATTGTGAAATGCCATCAAAATGGCATTGTTACAAGCACTACCATTCTTTCAGGTGGACTTAAATTTGATGATGCTATACAAATGGCAAAAGAAAATCCAAAGCTTGGTATTGGCATACATTTGGCTATTGATGGACCTAACAATATAGGAAAGAATTATACTACTTTGCTCGACCCACAAACGGGCGAATTTTATGAAGATATAGCCGCAGTAAAAAAAATAAGGAATGGCGATTTTAATTTTGAAGAACTAGTTTCAGAATATTCAAAACAGATTGAAAAGGTCGAAAATGAAGGGGTAAAGATTACACATTTGGATCATCATCATCATTTTCATCTCTATTTCCCAATTTTGAAAGCAGTGATTGAAGTGGCAAAAAAATATAAAATACCTTACATCCGCCCACAAAAAATCCTTTATGCATCAAATAATTCTTTTCCAAAAAAGATATACAGACTTTACCATCAATTCTATTTATCGAGCAGATATAGTACCGTAGATGGCTACGCTAGTCTTATTGGATGTGATTCAGATCAGATGCAAACTAAGTTTCAAACTATTTTAAATTCAAATAAAAAAACAATCGAATTAGTGGTTCACCCCCTAAAGGAAAATGGAGAAGTTGATTTTTTAACGAATCCTGAAATTGTTCAAAAAGCCCAAAACTATTTAATCAATTATGCGGATTTGATGTAAAAAATAAAAATGAAGCAAACCATTTTGATATTTCATCCTGCCTTGGCACCTTATAGGGTTGACTTTTTCAATGCTTTGCACCGAGCGTTCGAAGCCCATTTCTATTTTAATTTGATGAACGTAAGCGATCAAAAATTTGATCAGGACGATTTGAAAAGTAAGAGTGAGTTTTCACCTAATTATCTACAGAAAGGATTTGAGTTTAAAGGACGGTCATTCCGCACGGGTGCCATTTCAGCTATAAAAAAGCATAATCCGGACATTATTTTGTGTAGTGAATATAGCCCACTTACATGTTTGGTTTTTACCTATGTAAAGCTGTTCCGAAAAAACATCCGGTTTTATACCATAAGTGATGATAGCATTGATAATTCCATAGAGCGAAAAGGCACACGTAAATTGTTGAGAAATATAATTTCTAAAAATAGCAACGGTATTCTTTTTACGAGTGAAGCGGTTTGCAATTGGCATAAAAAAAATGTTTCCAAAAAGATAAAAACCCTTGAACTTCCTATAATTCATAAAGATGAAGTGCTTCGAGCTCGATATTTTGACAGTTTAGGTGAAGCAAATGCAAACATTAAAAAATATAGTTTAAAAGAAAAAAAAGTGATCCTTTTCGTCGGAAGATTGGTTGCCGTTAAGAACCTTCCGTTTCTTTTAAAATGTTTTTCAAAAGTTAAAAATGAGGATTGCCGATTGGTAATTGTAGGTGATGGGGAACTTCGGGAAGAATTGGAAATACTTACAAAAAACTTCAATATTTCAGACAAAGTTATTTTCACTGGAAGAAAGGAAGGAAAAGCGCTTAATAATTGGTACACATTTTCCCAAATATTCGTTTTTCCGAGCACCTACGAGCGTTATGGCGCCGTGGTAAATGAAGCCTTACTTGGCGGCTGTTACACATTATGTTCCACTGCGGCTGGCGCCTCCAGCTTAATCGACGATAAAAACGGACGTCTTTTTGACCCAAAAAACGAAATGGACTTTATTGAAAAACTTCAAATTGCAATAGACAATTCGGAACCAATTGCATCAGAGTTAAAAACCCTTCACGAAAATAAAATGCCTTTCTCTTTTGATGAAAAAATAGGAACACTAATCAAGCAGTTATGAAGAAAAAAATACTGTTTATTCTTCATCTTCCGCCCCCCGTCCATGGTTCTTCCATGGTTGGTCAATACATAAAGGACAGTTCGATTATTAATGAAGGCATCCATTCTGAATTTATCAATTTGGGCACTTCCAAATCTTTGGACGAAATTGGTAAAAACCCTTTTCAGAAAATTGGGGTGTATCTGAAAATTGTTTTTGAAACGCTAAAACAATTGATTGTTTTTAGACCCAATTTGGTTTATATAGCACTAACAGCAAAAGGAAAAGCTTTTTATAAAGACTCTTTTATTGTTTTGCTGGCGAAACTTTTCAGAAAAAAAATAGTATACCATCTCCATAACAGAAGTATGATGGGCCGCCAGGAAAAATGGTTTGATGTTGTGCTGTGCAAGATGCTTTTCAAAAACACGGATGTCATCTTATTGTCGAAGTATTTATACCCTGAAATTCAAAAATACGTGCCCGAAAACCGCGTGCATTACTGCCCGAATGGAATCCCGGATGCATTCACGAAGATTCCAAACCTCCAAATTCCAAATCGCAATGAAGTTGTGCAAATCCTTTTTCTTTCAAATTTGATGAAGGCAAAAGGCGTGTTTGTGCTTTTAGAAGCCTGCAGAATTTTACATGAAAGGCAACTTCGTTTTCATTGTACTTTTATTGGTGGCGAAAGTGATATCACTTCAGAAATATTTCAGGAAAAAGTATCAGAACTCGGCTTAACAGAAAGCGTTCACTATGCCGGAAGAAAATACGGAGATGAAAAAGAACTTGCTTTTTCCGAGGCCGATATTTTTGCATTCCCCACTTTAAACGAAACTTTTGGCCTTGTAAATCTTGAAGCAATGCAGTTTTCATTGCCTGTAGTTTCTACAATTGAAGGTGGGATACCCGATGTTGTTAAAGAAGGAAAAACAGGTTTTTTGGTTGAAAAAGGAAACGCTGAAGCTTTTGCAGAAAAATTAGAAATACTGATAAATAATGTTGAATTGCGCCAGCAAATGGGCGAGGCTGGAAGATTGCGATTTGAAAAGCGTTTCACCTTAAAAACCTTCGAAAATTGCTTTTCATCGATAATCTTTAAAATAAAATAAATGCATGCTTTTAGTTTCAACATTTTAATTAATTTGGCACCTCTTCCCCACAGCCTATAAACCGGCTTAAATACTGTAAACGCTATTAATGGTTTGTATATTAATTTAAAAATTTGATTTTTTTATTGAACTGCAGTTATGAAAAACATTCAGTTTCCAGATAATAAGAAATTTATTTTCACGATCATCGATGATACCGATGATGCCTATCTTGAAACTATCAAGCCAGTTTATGATCTTCTTCATGAAAATGGCTTGCGTACCACAAAAACCGTTTGGGTTTATCCGGTACGCGACCCGGAACGTTCAAAAGGCGATTCGCTGCAGCGTCCAGAATACAAAGAGCACATTCTCGATCTTCAAAAAAAAGGCTTTGAGATTGCTTTGCACAATGTGGGAAGTGGCGATTTTGAAAGGCCCGAGATCATTGAGGGGTTAGATACATTTGAAAAAATTTTTGGGCATAAACCAAGCCATCACGTAAACCATTCCTATAATCCGGATAATATTTATTGCGGAAGTAAGCGTTTTAGTTTTCCAATGAATTGGATTGTGAAAAAAATGTATTCACAGTACGATTCGTTTTTTGGTGAAATAAAAGGTTCGAAACATTTTTGGGGCGACCTTCATAAAAATGATATTAAGTACAGCAGAAATTACGAAATTGATCAATTGAACACCTTTGGCAAAAATCCATATATGCCCTATAAAGACAAGGTTTATGATGAATTTGCCAATTATTGGTATTCGTCAACTTTTGCTTCAAACCAATGGATGTTCAACCAAAGGGTAAATAAAAAAACCATTGACCAATTGGAAAAAGAGGGCGGCATATGCATTCTTTATACACATTTGGGCTACTATCATAAAAATGGAAAAATAGACGAAGGATTTAAAAAAGCAATTGAATATTTAGGAACAAAAAAAACGGGCTGGTACATTCCAGTAAATGAGGTTTTGGATTTTTTAATGGAGAAAAAGATTGAAAATGGCGTACCAGAATACATTCCTTTTTGGTTCAAAAAAAGGTTGGAACTTCATTCCCTAATCACCCGAATAAAATATAGATACTTCGTAAAAAAGGACGATTACCATTTTAAACTTTCCGAAGAATACAATGACAATGCTGCAATTAAATAAAAAATTTAAATGAAACGAATAGGACTTATCGGAATCGGTAAAATGGGACTTTCCCATTTAGCAATTGCGAACCAAACCCCTGGAATTGAAGTGAAAGCAATTTGCGACACTTCAAAACAACTTATCCGGGCCATTGAAAAAAACACAAAATTTGTTTGCTATACCAATAGTGAAAAAATGATAAAAGAAGTGCCTTTGGACGGTGTGATGATTTTGGTTCCAAACGCATATCACTTTGATTTGGTGAAATATTGCATCGAAAAAGGCATTCACGTATTTGTTGAAAAACCATTCACTTTAAGCTATAAGGACAGCAAATATTTGGTCGATTTGGCAAAAATAAACAATGTGAAAGGGCAGGTGGGTTATGTAAATAGGTTTAACCCAGTTTTCCAAAGAGTCAAAAAATTGTTAGATCAAAAAGCGATTGGTGAAGTTACCAATTACGTAAATAGAATGAACGGTGGCGTAATTTTAAAGGAAAGCAGCAAAGGTTGGCGCAACGATTACAAAAAGGGAGGCGGTTGTCTTTTTGATTACGGCCCGCATTGTTTCGATTTGTCTTCCTATTTTTTCGGAACCGATGTGGAAGTTCAATCCTCGGTTTTAAAGAAAGTTTTTTCAACCGCTGTAGACGATTTGGTTTATGCAACCTTGCTTCACAATGATAAAATTGTCGGTTTCAATTATATCAATTGGTCTGATGGTTCTGTGCGTAAAGCAACAAACAACATAGAAATTACGGGAAGCAAAGGAAAGATTTTGGCAAGCAAACAAGAGTTAAGCATCTTTTTAACGGAAGCGAATAAGGAGCTTAATCTTGAAAAAGGCTGGAACCAAATGTACGTGACCGATGAAAATATGGATGTTCCCTATTATCTAAGAGGCGAGGATTTTTCGAGACAATTGATTGAATTTTCAGACCTTTTGAACGGGAAAATTGAAGAATCAATTTCATCATTTTACAGCGCTAGTATTACAGATAGATTGTTGGAAGAAACCAAAAGCTTAAACAAGGAATTATTATGATGGACAAAGTTATTTTTGGCGACAACCAGTTTTTTGGTGTAAACCACATGTCTGAACAGACCGCAATAAAACAAGCGCAGAAATTCAGAACGGCTGATGACATATATAAAACCTTGGAATATGTAAACGACATTGGAATTAAAAGCTTCATGTTTACAACGCATAATCAATTGGAAGAGGTTTTTGAAAAAATGAAAAAGAACCCAAAGTTTGATGATTTCAAATTGTATCCGAGTATGCCTTATGCACACAAGTATGCAGATGCCCTCATAGAGCTTGGCCCTTTTGAAATGATTAATAAATTCACGCCTGGTAATAAATTGGTTTCGGGATTAAAAGGAGTAGGTTCTGTGATAAGTGCTAATCCTGTGCCGATTATGAAACTATTAGTAGATTCAGAAATGAAACTATTGAAAGGGATGAACGTACAAGGAATATTTCTGCTAAACATTGTAACCGATTTAATTCTCGGTTTAGAAATGCATGATATTTTATTTGAATTTGCACAATACACCGAGAAAAAATATAATGTAAAAGCTGGATTTTTTACTATGAATTACGCAAAGCTACACGATGTTTTAGTGAATAAATTAGGATTGAAAGATCCCATAATAGTCAGTAATATTAACAAAATAGGGTTCAGAATGAACCCTTCAAAAAAAGAAGTGGAGAGTGTTTTGGCTAAAAAAGACAGTTATAATATTGCTATGTCGTTTTTGGCTTCTGGCGCACTTCGTCCGAAAGAAGCCGCAGATTATATTTCTTCAATCAAGGGTGTTGATGCGGTACTTTTTGGGGCCTCAACCCCGAGCCATATAAAGGAGACAAAACAAATTATAGAAGAAATTTTTAATAGATAAAACCACCAATTACCACTTATTATGGATCGTTTTTTTATAGGAAAAATAGGTATTTCAAAAGTGAATTTAAATACGGCCACACATTTTTTGAATGAATCCGTTACCAATCGAAATTATGGATATGTCTGTGTTACCAATTCACGTGCTACCTATATAGCCAACCATGAACCTGATTATTTGACGGTACAAAACGGATCTATGCTCAGTGTGCCAGACGGTATGCCTTTGGTTTGGATTGCACATAACAAGGGTTTTAAGGAAATGAGCAAAGTTTCAGGCCAGGATTTGATGGATTCTATTTTTAAAATTTCGGTTGAAAAAGGATATTCCCATTACTTTTATGGTTGTTCAGAAGAAACACTGGCATTACTTGAAAAAAGCCTAAAAAGAAGATATTTAGGCTTGGAAATAAAAGGATTGGTTTCACCGCCATTCCAGCCTTTGGAAAATTTTGACATTCCCGCTTTGGCAGCTGAGGTAAATGCTCTGAAGCCTACATTTTTTTGGTGTGGATTGGGTTGCCCAAAACAGGAACGATTGATGGCCATGTTACAACCGCATCTTTCGGAAACAATATCAATAGGAGTAGGTTTGGCATTTGAATATTATGCTGAAACAGTAAAACGGGCGCCAGTATGGATGCAAAAAAACGGGTTGGAATGGACCTACAGGCTTTATAAGCAACCGGATAGAATTACTTATCATTCAATGAAGAGACTGTTCAGTATAATGATTCCCGTCACAAAATCCTTTTTCAGGGTTAAAATCGATTGAAGCAAAGCATACAATAATATGATTAACGTAGGAATATTGGATGGCCAGAGTGTGCAGGCGCTCATCTTCGCGAAGCAGTTGACGCAAGCGGGCTACAGCGTTATTCTATTTTGTGATTCAAAACTTTCCTACGGTTACCATACAAGGTATGCGCACAAAAAAGTGATTTGTCCATCAACGCAAAAGGAAACCCTTCAGTTCCATACTTTTTTTCTGGATTATTTGGAAAAGCAAAATTTAGATGTAGTAATTCCAATGAACGATTATTCAGCTAAATATTTAAGTGAAAACAAACAACTTCTCCAAGGCAAAATAAAATTTGTAATCCCAGAATTTTCGATTTTTATGAAAGGTTATGATAAAAACCAATTGATGAAGGTTTGTGCTGAAAATAACCTACCACATCCAAAAACGATTGATATTTCCACTTTGGAAAAAGGCAGTGAACCTGATTTTAATTTTCCGGCATTAATAAAACCCAATGAAACTACGGGGGCACGAGGTTTCAGGAAAGTGGAGAGTTTTAATGAACTATGGCAGGTTTATAAACCCATTTATAATGAATTTGGGGATTGCCATCTTCAGGAATTGATTCCAAATGGTGGAATGCAGTATAAGGTGCAACTTTTAATAAGGGACAAAAAAGTTATCAATAGCAGTGTTATTGAAAAATATAGATATTACCCAGTAAAAGGAGGAAGCAGTTGTTTTAATCACACAATTGTAAATGACGAGCTAGTGAAAATCTGTACCGAAGTTTTACGGATAATCGGTTGGGAAGGTTTTGCCGATTTCGATTTAATTGAGGATCCCCGAAATGGCGTTATTAAAATTATGGAAATCAATCCTCGGGCCCCAGCCTGTATAAAAGCTTCGGTGGTTTCAGGAGTGGATTTTCCAAATGCCATTGTTGATTTATCAATGAACAAACCTGTTAAAGCATACGCATATAAACCTGATAAATATTTGCGTTACTTTAGTATGGACCTGCTTTGGCTGCTTTCACAAAAAAGTATTTGGAATGGTTTAAAGGAATGGAAAAAACTATTATTTTCAAACCGACATTTTTTACAGGATGGAGAATTATTGGATCCGATGCCATTTATTGTGGGTGCGTGCTCTGGGATAGTCAAACAAATTAACCCAGAATTTAGGGCGAAAAAAAAAGGAATGAATCAATAATAATTAACCGTTTCCGTTTTTCAGAACAGATTCTATATCAAATATATTAAGTAAATTCGTTGCATATCCTTGATATAATAAATAACCAATTAACCTTTGTAAATTTCAGAGAAATAAGATGAAAAATAAAATTCAAATAATACTGATAATTTTGATATTGGTATTACAATCTTGCACCAGCAAAAAGCAAATATTATACTTACAGGACGCAGACCTCTATGATTATCAAAACATAGCTTATGAGTCTTCAAGAATTCGGCCTAATGATATTTTGAGTATCACTGTTAGCGCTTTGGTGCCAGAAACGGCGATACCTTACAATGTGCAAACTGGAAATAGCAGTAGTAGTCCTAGTTTGGATATTATAAAATTACAAGGTTATTTGGTCTCTACCGAGGGAACCATTATTTTTCCAGTATTGGGCAAGATAGAAGTAACTGGAAGGACCCCCAACCAGGTGGAAAGAGGTTTAGAAAAACTTTTAGAGGACGGCGGCCACCTTAAGGAACCCACAGTCAGTGTTCGGCTGCTGAACGCCAAAGTTACCATCTTAGGTGAAGTAAAAAACCCAGGGACCTACTCATTTACTGAGCAAAATATTACACTGCCCCAAGCGTTGGGATATGCAGGGGATCTAACAATAAACGGACAGAGAAATGACATCCTTTTAATAACAGAGGAAAACGGTATTCGTAAAGTGGTACATATTGATTTAACAAGTGCAGATTGGTTCAACACCCCTAGTTATTATATAAAACCCAATGATTTTATTGTGGTAAATCCTAATAATGCCAAAGTGAAAAGTGCCGGTATTATTGGAGACGCAGGCATAGTATTGACTATTGTGTCTATTGCCCTTACCGCAGTTGTATTAATAGTAAAATAAAAAATGAAAGGATCACCTCCATATTCACTAGATATTCAAGAAGAGGAAGAACAATTTGACATCAAGAGAGCCTTGTCCAAATATGTACGGTATTGGCCTTGGTTTCTAGTGGCTGTTTTCATCAGCCTCGTAATAGGCTATTTTTACCTTCGGTATGCACCCATAGTTTTTGAATCGGTGGCCAAAATAAAAATATTGGACGATTCCAAAGAACTGAACATTTCCATGGATCCTATGTCAATTTTGAACGGAAGCTCCAAAATTAACATGGATAATGAAATAGAAGTTATAGAGTCTTACCGAATCTTGAGCCATGTTGTTAACGAATTGGATTTGGATGTTACCTATGCAGTAGTTGGGAAACTTAAGACAACTCAAATTTGGGATGCCCCATTTTTTGTTGCCAAAGAATTTCCTACTGATAGTTTGACCAACTCCCTTTCATATACTGTTTCTGTTGCTGCTTCTGGACTTACGATAGTCGATGAGGATAATCATAAACTAACTGTTGAGCCAAATCAGACGAGTATCCCCTCAAAATATTTTCCCATAAGTGTAACACCATTGAAGAGTGTCAATCTAGAAGATTTCAGTGAAGCTACCTATCAAGTAGTTATAAGCCCTGTTAAAGAGGTAGTTTTGAACTTGATTGATGAGATGAAGGTGGAATCTACCAACAAAACAAGTGAAATTCTCACGCTCTCGCTTCAAGGAGAAAACCCAGAAAGGAATGAACACATTTTAAACAAAATAATAGAAACTTTCAATGAGGATGGTATCCTAGATAGGCAATTGGTCTCAAAGCGCACAGTCGATTTTACAGATGAAAGAATTGTAAGCCTTTCGGGTGAACTGAGCACAATAGAGGAAAAAAAGGAATCTTTTCAGAGAAATAACAATCTTTCCTATATAGAGGCCGACGCTGGAATGAGTATACAGAAAAAGTCTATTGCAGAAGATCAGGTAAACAAACTAGAAACGCAGATTGAGCTTTCAAAATTATTAAGTGAGTCGCTTTCAAATCAGGGCGATTATGGTTTATTGCCAGCAGATATAGGCTTGGAAAGTAGCAGTATCAATTCTTTGGTGTCGAGTTATAACAAAATAGCACTTGAACGTCAAAAATTAGCAGCTAGTGCTGGTGAGAATAACCCTACATTGCAGGAATTGTCTAACCAATTGAGTCGTGCAAAACAGAATATTATAAATACGGTAAACGTTTACCAACAGCAACAAAACGTTTCACTGGGACAATTTAACCAGCAAAAAAGCAGGGCGGGCGCCCAGTTTTCAAGAATTCCTGAAAAACAGAATATTTTGCGTTCCATAGAAAGGCAGCAAAGTATAAAAGAAAGCTTATACCTTCTCCTTCTTCAAAAAAGAGAAGAGGCAGCAATTAACTATGCTGTAACGGCTCCTTCTATTAAAGTGGTTGATTATGGATTAAGCGACACACGCCCAGTATCTCCTAAGAAAAAAGTAGTTTATGCTATCTCGTTCCTTATGGGGCTTTTGGTTCCTTTTGGTGTGCTTTATATGAAATTTACTTTAGACACTAAGATCCATGAAAGGGCTGATGTTGAAAAATTATATGCAGATATTCCCATAGCGGCAGAAATTCCATATTTTGAAAACATCAAAAGTTTTACGCAAGCCAATGATCGTTCCATCCTTGCTGAATCTTTTAGGATTTTGAGCACCAATGTTAACTATCTTTTGGGTAAAAAAGGAAAAGAGGGCAAGGTTGTTTATGTAACATCTTCAGTTAAGGAAGAGGGAAAAACCTTGGTCGCGCTTAATCTGTCTTTGGCCTATGCGAGTTTAAAAAAGAAAGTCCTCTTGGTTGGCGCCGATTTAAGGAACCCACAGCTGCATACCTACTTTAATATTGACAAAAATAGTATAGGCCTTTCTAATTATTTGCACGATTCAAAAATAGTATGGAAAGATTGTATCAATAAAGGATTTGGCTTAAATGATTTTCATAAAGTTTGTTTTTCAGGTGCCATTCCACCAAATGCCCCAGAACTTTTATCGAGTTTGGCTTATGAGGAATTTATAAATACCGTAAAAAATGAATTTGATTACGTTATCGTGGATTGCGCTCCCACATTATTAGTAACCGATACTCTTTTAATATCAGAATATGCAGATGCCACATTATTTGTTGTAAGAGCAGATTATACCGATAAGCGCTTATTCGAATTTATAAAAGGGCTAAATAAAAACCATAGGCTGAAAAATATGTCATTTGTAATAAATGATGTTAAGATTGACAAGCTGAACGGTTATAATTATGGTTACGGCTATGGTTATGGCGAAAGTGTTATTACAAGACCGTGGTATAAGCGTATTTTTAAAAAAAAGGCAAAAAAATCTAAAAGCTAATTATTGACTCCTATTAGAAAAACAATAATCAATAAAATAAAGATTTTTCAGACTGTCGTTTATTATTACCTGCCTTTTGGTGCCTAAATTTTTAAACGCATATTTTCTTGTTTGAAATTTGTAAGTTTATGGGAAATATTTATCCAAATTATATTCCGTGAATTACTTCCGGATTATCACCATCATAATTACGCTTGCCGCAACATTCGGGTACATAAATGTGCGCTTTTTAAAACTGCCCAATACCATCGGGCTTATGTTGATAACCATAGTATTTACATTTGGTGTTTTTGCGCTCAGTTATATTAACCCTACACTTTTAAATGCTGAGAAATATATAATCACAAAAATAGATTTCCGGACGACTTTACTAGATGTAATGCTAAGTTTTCTTCTTTTTGCCGGAGCGCTCCATACAAACTTTGAACAATTAAAAGTACAGCGCTGGCCAATTTTGGTCTTTTCTACATTGGGTGTTTTGCTCTCTACTTTTTTGGTAGGCACATTTCTGTATATGCTCTTGCAATTTACAGGCCTTGAAGTGGAATACTTATACTGTATTCTTTTTGGAGCACTTATCTCACCCACGGATCCAATTGCGGTATTGGGAATTATGAAAAAAGCCAAAGTGCCAAAAAACTTGGAAGCTAAAATAGTGGGCGAATCCTTGTTTAATGATGGTGTAGGCGTTGTGGTTTTTCTTACCATTTTTGAAGTCGCAAATTTAGGGCCTGCCGATGTAAGCACTTTAGGGGTATTAAAGCTCTTTGGAATTGAGGTAATTGGTGGAATTACGCTCGGTTTACTTCTGGGGTGGATTACATATCGTCTTTTAAAAACGATTAATGATTATGATATTGAAGTGATAATTACATTGGCAACAGTAATGGCAGGCACGGTTTTGGCAGAACGCCTTCATGTTTCTGCTCCCTTGGCAATGGTAACGGCTGGACTATTTATAGGTAACGATATTGTTAGACAAGGTGCAATGAGTGAACTTACAGAAACCTATGTAGACAAATTTTGGGAACTTATGGACATTTTGCTAAATACCATTTTGTTCGTCTTGATTGGTATGGAAATGCTTGCGCTGGAGTTTAAGGGAATCTATATTTTGGCAGGGCTTCTCGCTATTCCAGTAGTGTTACTTAGCCGTTACACATCCATACTTTTTCCAGTAAATTTCTTTAAAAGAAAGTTGAATTTTGTCCCACACACAGCAACAATCATGACCTGGGCTGGCTTACGTGGAGGAATTTCAATAGCCTTGGCTTTGGGGCTTACCGAAGTTATGCACCGTGAGTTGTTTTTGGTAATAACCTATGTTGTCGTGGTTTTCTCAATTTTGGCACAAGGTTTAACTGTTGGTAAACTCGTGAAGCGTTTAATACCATCTTCTTTAAATCAAAACCATTCAATTTAACAACATTTTCACATCTGGTTTACTACCTTCGCATCACTTCTTTAAAATTTTTTTATAAATGAAATATTTCAAAAACAGCACATTTCTTTCGCTGTTCCTTTTAATCTTCTCAGTAGCAATTAATGCTCAGGAAGTAAAACCAGACAACCAACATCTTTTCGACAATTTTTCATACAGACAAGGAAATGTGTACCGAACTGCTTCGGGAAAACCGGGTCCAGAATATTGGCAGAATTCCGCAGACTATAATTTGGAAGCAACCTTGGATGCAGAAAAACATACTGTTTCTGGAAACGTAACCATTCACTACACAAACAACAGCCCCGAAACTTTGGATTTTATATGGCTCTATTTGGAACAAGATCGCTTCACTGAAAATTCTCGCGGAACGCTAACTACTCCTATTCAGGGCAACAGATATAATGGCGATACGGAAGGTGGTTTTGAATTGACCAATGTTTCAGCAAAGACCAAAACCGGCACTTCTTCAAAATATTTAATTACAGACACACGTATGCAACTTTGGTTGGATAAGCCTTTGGCGGCAAAAGGAGGCGAAGTTGAGATTAAGATGAATTTCAAATTTAAAGTTCCTGTTGAAGGAATGGACCGAATGGGAAGACTTGACGTTAAAGATGGCACAATTTACGCCATTGCTCAATGGTATCCGAGAGTTTGTGTTTTTGACGATGTAGTAGGTTGGAATACAGACCCTTATTTGGGTGCAGGCGAATTTTATTGTGAATATGGCAACTATGATGTAAAAATTACTGCCCCAGCTAACCAAACCGTAATTTGTTCCGGAAAATTGGAAAACCCAAACGAAGTGTTGACCAAAACGCAGCAAGCCCGTATGGCGGAAGCTGCAAAAAGTGATAAAACAGTTTATATTATAAAACCTGAAGAGGTAGGCAAGCCCGAAGCTCATGTAAAAAACAGCGGAATGGTCACTTGGCATTTCAAAATGGAAAACACGCGAGATGTTGCTTGGGCTGCATCAAAAGCATTTATTTGGGATGCTGCAAAAATCAATCTTCCCGATGGAAAAATGGCACTTGCACAATCTGTATATCCAAAAGAAAGTGAAGGTCAAATTGCTTGGTCTCGTTCTACGGAGTTTACTAAGGCTTCCATAGAATTTTATTCAAGAACCTATTTTCCGTTTCCTTATCCAAACGCAATTAATGTAGCTTGCAATGTTGGTGGAATGGAATACCCGGGGGTTAGTTTTTGCGAATACCGAAATAGAGGAGCAGCAGACCTATGGGATGTTACTGACCACGAATTTGGCCATAACTGGTTCCCAATGATTGTGGGCAGCAACGAGCGCCGTTATCCTTGGATGGACGAAGGTTTTAATACTTTTATTAACAAGTATAGTACAAACGCTTTCAACAATGGAGAATTCGCTTCTAACAAAGACAATCCGAAAAGTTTGGTGCCTTATTTAACCTTTGAAAATCGTGAGGGCATAAATACCTATCCAGATATAGCAAATGATCAAAATCTTGGATATACAGCTTATTATAAACCTGCAGTTGGGCTTTATTTACTTCGCGAATACATTCTTGGGCCTGAACGTTTTGATAATGCTTTCAAAAGCTACATACATACTTGGGCATACAAACACCCGCAACCAAATGACTTTTTTAATCACATTGAAAACGTGGCAGGCGAAGACCTTGCATGGTTCTGGAAAGGCTGGTTTTATGGAAATGGCAATATAGATATGGGTATAACTGA
>JAGQYZ010000048.1 GCA_020435865.1 Aequorivita sp.
TATGGTTCAGACATGTTTCTATTTTTAAAATTTATATTAATCCGAATTGTTCAAAGTGGTGATTTAAATGCTTCCGCTCCAACAAATACCACTCGTAACGATTCATTTCACCAAAAACCAGATTGTTCAATTTGGCATCCGGATTTTCTTTGAAATAGTTTTTATAAGCTTCCCGTTCTTCAAGAAATTTCTCCTTAGCAGTTGCTAAATCTGGATGTTTTAATGAATCTAACGTGTCTTTTTCCAATAATGGAAAATTTGTGTTACGCGGAAATTTATCATAATTATAAAGGCTTGCGTGTACTTTTTCCAAAATCTTTTCGGGCGTTGCCACTTCAAAATCCTGAATTTTTCCAGATCCAATTTTATAGGTATATTCCAAATGTTCCAACATATGTTGCGGCGTCATTATGCCCCATTTTGGCTTAGTTTCTTCGGTTAGCTTGTTTAAAAGCTCTTCAACTTTTTCATCGGTCATTTCAATAAAAGTCTCCTGTTTCTTCTGAACCATAGTTAAAATAGTTGCAACCGCTACCAATTCATCTTCGGCATCAAAAACCTCTACAAACCATTTCACGATTCCACTGGGATGTTCAGCGGAAGCAACGTCGCGATCTATTTTTTGTTTGCAGGTTAAGCGTACATAAATAGTGTCATTATGGTACAGTGGGCGCAAGAATCGACAATCTTCCAAACCGTAATTTGCCGCTACCGGACCTTTATTCGGGTAAACGAAAAGTCCCGCCGCTGCGGAAATTATAAAGTAGCCGTGTGCGGTTCGCTTTTCAAAAATACTGCCGTCCAGCGAAGTGATATCCGTATGCGCATAAAAATGATCCCAAGTTAGATTTGCAAAATTGATAATATCTGTATCGGTAAGCGTCCGATTATGCGTTTTCAGTGACATTCCGGGCTCAATGTCTTCCCAATGATATTTAAACGGATGCTGTTCGGCTTCTTTATATTTTGCTTTTGCTTGATAAATTCCCGTAACTTCCGTTAGGGTTGTTGGCGAACCCTGAATTGCGCATCGCTGTAGATAATGCTTTACGCCACGAACGCCGCCCATTTCTTCACCACCTCCAGCACGTCCCGGACCTCCGTGTATCAGATTTGGCAATGGCGAACCGTGTCCGGTACTTTCCTGGGCGCTTTCGCGGTTCAAGATTAAAATTCTGCCGTGGTGCGTAGCTGCGGAAATGGTGTACTCTTTTGCAATTTTATCATTATTGGTAACAATAGAACTCACCAAAGAACCTTTTCCCATTTTGGAAAGTTTGATGGCTTCTTCCAAATTTTTATACGGCATAAGCGTGCTCACCGGACCAAAAGCTTCGGTGATGTGGGCGGCCTCATTTTGCAATGGATTGTCCTCGCGAAGCAAAATAGGTTTTATAAAAGCTCCTTTTTTTGAATCGGCACCAGTTACTTGAAAATCATCAAAGTCGCCGTAAACAATCTTTGCGGTTTGGGTAATTTTTTGAATCTGTTCTTTTACTGAATTTCGCTGTGCGTCGGAAACAAGGGCTCCCATTCTCACTTCTTTTATGCGTGGGTCGCCAATGGTTACTTTATCGAGTTGTTTTCCGAGGGCAATCTGTACATCTTCCATCAATTTTTCGGGAACGATAATTCTTCGGATGGCGGTACACTTTTGTCCGCATTTTACGGTCATCTCGTTTCGGACTTCTTTTATAAAAAGATCGAATTCCGGAGTACCGGGAACGGCGTCTTCGCCCAAGATTGAAGCGTTTAAACTATCGGCTTCCATCGTGAATGGAACTGATTCCTCAATCAACCGAGGATGTTTTTTCAGAATTTTTCCGGTGCTTGCGGAACCTGTAAATGTAACAACGTCTTGTGATTCCACGGTATCGAGAATATTTTTTGCGGTTCCGCTGATAAGTTGCAAAGAACCTTCCGGAAGAATTTTTGAAGCGATAATTTCCTTAACAACAGCTTCAGTTAAATAAGCAGTTTGCGGTGCTGGCAAAACCACAGCGGGCATTCCTGCCATCCAGTTTACAGCGCATTTTTCCAGCATTCCCCAAACGGGAAAATTAAATGCGTTTATATGAACTGCAACACCTTCGCGCGGCACCATAATATGGTGTGCCATAAAGCGGCCGCCGCGGGAAAGATCAATTGGGTCTCCTTCAACATCAAAGGTTTGGTTTGGAAATAATTTCCGAAGGGAAGCATTAGCAAATAAATTGCCAAAACCACCTTCAATGTCTATCCAACTATCAATCTTGGTAGCGCCCGTGCGGTAACTTATTTCGTAGAATTGTTGTTTCTTTTTGGTAAGGTACATCGCGAGTTTCTTCAGCATCAATCCGCGCTCCTGAAACGTCATTTTCCGAAGTGCTTCGCCTTTAATGCGACCGTATTGGAGAATTTCAGGAATATCGAGACCTTCGGTGGTTACATTGGTAAAATGTTCTCCTGTAACGGAATCAAGGATTGGCGAACCTTCGCCCTTGCCTTCGGTCCAATTTCCTAATATATAATGTTGTGTTTTTTGCATACTTATAAATTCACATTTTCAATAATTGCGGCATATCCTTGCCCCACGCCCACGCACATTGTGATGAGCGCATATTTTTTCTTTTGCAATTGAAGTTCCAAGGCTGCGGAATAAGCTATTCGCGTTCCCGTAACGCCAAGCGGATGACCGATAGCTATTGAACCTCCATTCGGGTTGATTCGCGGGTCATCATCTTTCAGTCCCCATTCGCGGATGCACGCCAAAGCTTGCGAAGCAAAGGCTTCGTTCAATTCAATCACATCCATATCTGCCATTTTCAAACCAGCTTTTTCAAGTGCTTTGTTGGAAGCTTCAACGGGACCGATGCCCATAATTCGAGGCTCTACGCCAACAACGGCGGAAGAAACGATTCTTGCAATGGGTTTCAAATTATATTTTTTTACGGCATCTTTCGAAGCGATTATAGTTGCGGCGGCGCCGTCATTCAAACCAGAAGAATTTCCTGCGGTTACGCTTCCATCTTTTTTAAAAGCTGGACGTAATTTTGCCAAAACTTCTTTGGAGGTTTCAGGACGAATGAACTCATCATCCTTAAAAATAATTGGGTCTTTTTTTCGCTGCGGAATTTCCACCGGAACTATTTCCTTAGCCAAACGTCCATTTTTTTGAGCCTTTGCAGCTTTCATTTGCGAATGGTAAGCAAATGTATCTTGATCTTCTCTATTAATGTTATGTTTTTCGACTAAATTTTCTGCCGTATTTCCCATTCCATCCGTGCCGTACATTTCGGCCATTTTTGGGTTTACAAAACGCCATCCAAAGCTGGAATCATACATTTTTGCATCGGTTCCAAATGCGGAAGAAGGTTTTGCAACCACGTAAGGCCCGCGCGTCATATTTTCAACTCCGCCCGAAATAAACAAATCGCCGTCACCAGCTTTTATCGCACGGTTTGCGTGAATGATTGCTGAAAGTCCACTACTACATAATCTATTTACTGTTTCGCCTGGAACCGTAAAGGGTAAGCCCGCTAAAAGTGAAGCCATTCGAGCAACATTTCTATTGTCTTCACCAGCTTGATTTGCACAGCCAAGGATTACATCATCATACGCGTCTTTGGGAATATTTGGGTTTCTTTTTACTATTTCAGCAATTACCAATGCCGCCAAATCATCCGTTCTCACAGCGCTTAACGTTCCTTGATAACTACCTATTGCCGTTCGTATTCCGTCTATTATATATGCTTCTTTCATTGTAAGCTTTATTCTAATTTAAAATTTCTGAAAAAGTATCTCCCTGCCTTATATCTCCAGTGTTGTAGCCTTTCATAAACCACTTCATACGCTGCTCTGAGCTTCCGTGGGTAAAACTATCTGGCACAACACTACCCTGCATTCTTTTTTGAATGGCATCATCACCAACTGCATTGGCCGCACTCAATGCTTCCTCAATATCGCCTTCTTCCAAATATTTCTGATTATAATGTGCCCAAACACCAGCGTAAAAATCGGCTTGAAGTTCCAATGCAACGGAAAGTTTATTGGCTTCTGTTTTATTGGTTTGTCGTTGTAATTGACTCACTTTTTGATTGGTCCCAAGCAGTGTTTGCACATGATGTCCAATTTCGTGAGCGGTTACGTAGGCAATTGCAAAATCGCCTCCTTTTGCACCAAAACGTGTTCTTAATTCATCAAAAAAAGCCAAATCCATATACAATTTGTGATCTGCTGGACAGTAGAATGGCCCAGAAGCTGAGCTTGCATTTCCACAACCTGTACTAACAGCATCAGTAAACAAAACCATTGTTGGATCTTCGTATTGTCCTATATTGTTTTCTCTAAAAATCTGACCCCAAACATCTTCTGTATCTGCCAAAACGGTTGCCATAAAATTTCCCATTTCTTTTTCCTTAGCAGTGAGTTCTCTTTGCTCTGTCTGCTGCATGGTTTGGCTATTACCTATTTGTTCCACGATTGGCGCCAGCTGCTTCCCTGTTTCGCCTCCGAAAAATTGTAGCCCAAGTACAATTAAAGTAACTACTATTCCGCCACCTGCGGCCAGTTTGCCTTTACTCATTCCACGTCGGTCGTCTAAGTTACCGCTTTGTCTTCTACCTTGCCATTTCATAATTTATAGTGTTTTCGTTAGGTTTTTTATTAAATTGAATCACTCCCAGTCCTTGCTCGTTCTATAAACAACACCCTTAAAAAGTGCAACCAATTCATTGCCACGTTTTACTTCAACAATATTAAAACCAAGTTTGTTATTTACTTTTTCAATTAAAGATTCTGCCGTTAAATAATCACCTTCATTCAAAGCTTCAATGTGGTTTATTGAAGTTTCTATAGAAACGGCGTATTTTCCGTGAGTGTTTGCAGCAAAGCCGAACGCAGTATCTGCCAAACTATAACTAATGCCACCGTGAGCCTTGTTCATGCTGTTCAGCATTTCTTTCCGAACGGTCATTGCAACCTTACATCTGCCTTTTTCAACTTCCAATATTTTAATGCCGAGCCAAGAACTGAAAGCATCTTGGCTGAGCATTTTTACTGGTATTTTTTTAGCTTCCAGCATTTAAAAGAATGTTTTATTTTCTCGATTCATCTTTCTTAATAAAGGCGAACACCGATAACGATCTTCGTGATATTCTTCGTAAAGTTCGTCCATTTTTTTAACGCACCAATCTATTCCTTTTTCATCTGCCCAAGTCAATAAGCCCTTGGGATAATTTACGCCCTTGGTCATTGCATTGTCAATATCTTCTGCGGAAGCTATATTCCAAAAAAGTGCATCGGCAGCTTCGTTTATTAGCATTACTAGAATTCTTTCGAAAATAGTTTCAGTAGAAAATTTTTGTTCGGAATTCGTTCTCGACTGCGCTCGAACTGACATTTGTCCATTTTCAGAATAATTATAATAACCTTTTCCACTTTTTCTACCCAAATACCCTGCTTCAGCAAAACGCTTTTGGGTAAAAGATGGTTTGTAACGCGGGTCGAAATAAAATGCTTCGAAAACGGTTTCGGTAACCGTATAATTTACATCGTTACCAATAAAATCCATCAGTTCAAACGGACCCATTCTGAAACCACCAACCTCTTTCATGGCGGAATCTATTTCTGAAAAAGAAGCCATTCCTTCTTCATAAATACGGAGCGCTTCCCCATAAAAAGGACGGGCAACTCTGTTTACTATAAATCCAGGAGTATCTTTTGCAACTGCAGCAATTTTGCCCCAATCCTTAATTGTTTTTACGGATGTTTTTAATGTCTCTTCCGAAGTTTGAATAGCGGGAATAACCTCAACCAATTTCATTAAAGGTGCTGGATTGAAAAAGTGTATCCCGATGCAACGCTCTGGTTTCTGTAGTGAAGAAGCAATAGAAGCTATCGATAAAGAAGAAGTATTCGAGGCAATAATGCAGTCATCACTCACAAATTTTTCGAGGGTTGAAAACACGTTCTTTTTGACATCCAAGTTTTCTACTATTGCTTCAATGGTTACGTCTGAATCTTTCAATTCTTTAAGTGAATTGACGTATTTTATGTTGTTTTGGATACGCTCTTTTTCTTCGGAATCAATTTTTCCTTTTTCAACCAAACGCGCCATTATTTTTTTCAAATCAGCTTTAGCTTTTTCCAAAGCTTCGATTTTGGTATCGTATAACTTCACAGAACATCCAGCTGTTGCAGCCACTTGTGCAATGCCACTTCCCATAGTGCCTCCACCGATTATTCCAACTTTCTTAATCATTTATTTTCCTTTAAATTCAGGTTTTCTTTTGTTTACAAACGCATCTACCCCTTCAGCATAATCTTCACTTTGGGCGGATTCTATTTGTAGTTTGCTTTCCAAGTTTAATTGTTCTTCCAAAGAATTCTGCATTGAATTATTCAGTAAACGCTTTGTCAACCCCAAGGCTTTTGTAGGCATGTTCGCGAGTATTCTTGTTATATTATTTACTTCTTCCGTAAAATTTTCGGAAGGAATCACTTTGTAAACCATTCCAAGTTTTTCGGCTTCTTCCGCTGAAACTTTATCACCTAGCATCATTAAAGCAGAAGCTTTTTGGAACCCAATCAATCTTGGCAAAAAGAAAGTTCCTGCACTGTCGGGCACCAACCCAATTTTACTGAAAGCCTGAATAAAACTGGCATTTTCCGAAGCCACAACCACATCGCAAGCTAAAGCGATATTTGCTCCCGCACCAGCGGCAACGCCATTAATTGCACCGATAATTGGTTTTTCAATATTTCGAATTCTTTGAATAATTGGGTTGTAATGTTCTTCGAGAATTTTTTTGAAACCTGGATTTAATTCAGGCGAGGTAACCTCCTTTAAATCCTGTCCGGCACAGAAGGCTTTTCCACTTCCGGTAATAACAATGGCTCGTACTTCAGGATTTTTTTCACAGGCATCCAATTCATTTTGCAGTAGAAGCGCCATCTCGCGATTGAAGCTGTTAAAAACCTCCGGACGGTTTAGTGTTAGCTTAGCAACTTTATTTTCTATTTTGGTGGTTATGCTTTTCATTATTTATTTTAAACATTTAAAGTAGTCGAAAGGTTCCTGACAATCATCACATTTAAAAAGTGCTTTACAGGCTGTTGAACCAAACTGACTAACTAGATGCGTATTTGTACTTCCACATTGCGGGCATTTTACCAGCTTTTTGTCGCCGAGCAAAACGTCTTTATCATTCGACTCTGAAAGCGGACGAGCAATTCCGTATTCCTCCATCTTTTGAAGTCCTTCCTCGCTAATCCAATCAGTGGACCAAGCTGGGGAAAGGATCAATTCAACTTCTGCTTTTTTTCCTATTTCGGAAAAGGCTTTTTTTAAATCATCACCAATAACATCCATTGCAGGGCAGCCGGAATAGGTTGGCGTTAATTTAATATGAACGACTCCATTTTCTTCAATTGCTTCACGAATTACACCAAGATCCAAAACCGAAAGCACAGGAATCTCAGGATCTGAAACGGTTTTCAGAAGAGGAAGTAAGTGTTTTTCGATATTTGC
>JAGQYZ010000049.1 GCA_020435865.1 Aequorivita sp.
AATTGGATTACTATTTCATGCCGCAAAAGTCTTTCAATATAAATTTCCCTTCATAAAAAATTGGGAAGAAAGACAAATGAAAAAATTCATGAAAGAAAAATAAAACTACAATGGAAACCAAGAAAAGTCTCACCTATTTAAAAGCAAAGAAAAAAGTGGAAATGCTGAAAGGTTTTTATAACCATTTAGCAGTATACATTTTTGTTAATACAGTTATAATACTTATATCTGCAAATGTTTTTAGCAGTAAAGAAGTCAATTTTGCCTATTGGGGCAACTATGTCTCAACCTTTTTCTGGGGCTTCGGTTTGGTGGCACACGGACTCTATGTTTTTTATGTTTTAAATATTGAAAATAATATTTTTAAGCGTTGGGAAGAGAAAAAAATTAAACAGTTTTTGGAAGAAGACGATAAACCATCAAACAACTAATGAACACATTAATAATAGAAGACGAAAAGCCTTCTGCACGCTACCTTCAACGTATGCTTGAGAAACAGAATGTGAACGTAAATCAAATGTTGCATAGTGTGGAAGAAGCTGTGGATTGGTTTCAAAATAATCCACATCCAGACCTTATTTTTCTTGACATCCAGTTGAGTGATGGACTTTCATTTGAGATTTTTGATGTGGTTGCCGTAAAGAGCGCCATCATTTTTACCACAGCTTTTGATGAATATGCGCTCCAGGCATTCAAGCTAAATAGCATAGATTATCTATTGAAACCCATTGACGAAGATGAACTGTCTGCCGCAGTAAAAAAATATAAATCCTTTAAGCCCACTTCACAAAACGTTCAATTCAATTTTGAGGATATTAAAAAATTGCTTGTAAACCCTGTGGAACGAGAGTATAAAAAACGTTTTACTACAAAAATAGGGCAGCATATAAAAATGATTTCCGTAGATGAAATAGAATGTTTTTATTCTGAAAACAAAGGAACGTATGCACATACAATTGATGGCCGCGATTATCTTTTGGAAACCACACTGGAACAACTGGAGCAAGAACTTTCACCCGAAACGTTTTTCCGTATTAGCCGGAAATTCTACATAAATATCAATTCAATAAAGGATATAATCTCCTATACCAATTCCAGACTTCAATTAAAACTGAACAGTTACAAAGAACAAGAAGTAATTGTTGCCCGTGAGCGGGTAAAGGATTTTAAATTGTGGTTAGAATAAAGCTAGTTCCTATTTTTAGAACTTTCAATTCTGTTTTCCTGAAATGAAGAAGGCAAAAGTTTTGGTATAAATTTCACTAAAAGTGGTAAAAGCACTGTGCCACCAGGAAGCAGAAAAATAGTTAGCGAAGGTATGGTTTTACAAACATCAAGCAATTGTTCTCTTACTTTTGTTTTCTCTTCGGCAGAAAGATCGCGTATAGTTGATTGCCCCAAAAGAACCATCAATTCGCCACTTTCTTCAAGTTCACGGGCCAATCTATCTTTGTTTCTGATAATCAGTAGTTTTACGGTATTTGCAGATTGTTTGTAAAACTGTTTCACAGGATTTGAGTATTCAAAAAGAAGGATTTTTTCGGTATATTTTTCTGAAAACACTGCTAATGTAGAAAGGTTTTTCCGCAGTTCATCTTCAGAAAGATTTAGGGTCACCATTAATTGTTGCAAAAACTGCTGTTCGGAAGGGTCAAGTTTTAAATCTTCCCAAACTGTGAGACAACAAAGATCTAGTAGATATTTTTTTTCCAAGGAATCTTCATCATTGTCTAAATAGTTTAAACCATCTAAAAAAGTGGTAAGTCCACCTTCGCTTTCATCAATTATATATTC
>JAGQYZ010000050.1 GCA_020435865.1 Aequorivita sp.
AGAAAAAAGTAGAGGAAAACAACTTCGGAGTCCGTAAAAGATTGTTGGAGTATGATGATGTAATGAATGCCCAGCGCGAGGTTGTTTACAAACGTAGATACCACGCTTTGTTCGGGGACCGTCTTCGTGTGGATATTGCAAATATGATTTTTGATACTGCTGAAGTAATTGCCGAAAGCAATAAAATGGCACAGGATTATAAAAACTTTGAGTTTGAATTAATCCGTTACTTCTCCATGAGCTCCCCTATTTCTGAAAAAGAATTTGAGAAAATGGACGCGCGTGAAATTGCTGGTAAAGTTTATAAAGCCGCATATCTTCACTATCAGGATAAAATGACGCGTAATGCCGAAATGGCCTATCCAGTGATCAAAAATGTTTACGAAACGCAGAAAGATAAGTACAAGCGGATTTTAGTTCCTTTTACTGACGGTGTGAAAACACTGAACGTAGCCACCGATCTTGAAAAAGCATACGAAACTGAAGGAAAGCAATTGGTAAACGATTTTGAGAAAAACATTACCCTTGCCATTATTGACGATGCTTGGAAGACGCATTTACGCAAAATGGACGAATTGAAACAGTCCGTTCAGCTTGCGGTTCACGAGCAAAAAGATCCGTTGCTTATCTATAAGTTTGAAGCTTTTGAACTTTTTAAAGCAATGATAGAAAAAGTGAACAAGGATGTAATTTCATTCCTTTTCAAAGGAGAACTTCCGCAGGAAAACCAGCAGCAAATACAAGAAGCACGCGAAGTAAAACGAAAAGAAAACCTAAGCGAGCAAAAAGACGAAATCCCTAATATGGATGAGCGCGCTGCGCAGTCTCGTGCCGCTGGCAATACACAATCGCAACACCAACAGGTAACGGAGACCATTGTGCGTGATAGACCGAAAATTAACCGAAATGACAAAGTGACTATCAAACATGTGATGAGCGGTGAGAATAAAACACTGAAGTTTAAGCAAGCTATTCCTATGTTGGATAAAGGAGATTGGGTTTTAGTTGATGAATAATTGACAAAGCCGAAATTTTAAAAAGTCCTTGCAATTTTAATTGCAAGGGCTTTTTCATTAAGGGATATCCGTTTTAGAAATTAAGTAAGCGGTACCCGTAAAATGATTTTAAAACCATTTTCAGTATTAATTATTAAGTTGCCATTCATTTTTTTGGCTCTAAGTTCCATATTAGTAAGTCCCAAACCAGAGGTCTTCATTTTTTTAGAAGCGCTGCCATTGTCTGTAATTTCTAAAAAGAGTTCATTTTTTGAATGGCTATACCTAATTTCAACCTTATCACCATTACAGTGCTTCAAACAGTTTGTAATCGCTTCTTTATAAATTAGATATACATTTTGACGAATAAAAGGATTTAGCTTCTGGTCTACATTTATTTCTTTTCCTTTTACAAAATGAAATGACAATCTTTCATTGTCTTGAAAAGCATCGGATGCATAATCTTTCATGCGCGACAACAAGCTGCCAATATTGTCTTTTTTTGAATCTATGGACCATACTGTGTCCCGCATATTCCCCATTGCTTGTCTACTGAGGGTTGTAATGCGTTGCAACCTTTTTGTCTCTGAAGGTAGTGCGTTTTTTTCCAATATTTCAGATTGCATGGCCACGGCCGTTAAGATACTGCCCACATCGTCATGGAGGTCACTGGAAATTTTAGTTCGCAGCCCTGCCAATTCACGTTCTTTTTGGAGGCGCAAATTATAGCGATAGCGTATTAGGATTGATATCAACAAAATGAAAAGAGTAATAAAACCCAACTGTGAATACCAACGCAAATACCAGTATTGGGCTTTTATGAGCGAAATTTTTTTTATGTGGGTAGACGAATTATGGGTTCTGATTTCCAGTGTAAATTTTCCAGACGGTAATCCAGCAAGGCTTATTTCCTGTTTCGTACTATATTCACTCCAGTAATTGTTTATCCCAGTTATTCGATAACTATAATATATTGGGTTTTCGTAGTTGGTAGGTACTGAAAAATTAATTTCAATACTGGTATCCCCTGGTTTTAAATGTAACGTTTTTAGCTGATCTGCATCTTTACTAATATACTTATATTTTCCAGCATCTGTAAAAATGGAAATTAAATTAATCCGAATTGTTTTTTCTTGTATTTTATCTTTTTTCCAACGGAGTTCATCGGGGTAAAACGAGAAGACTCCCTCCACGCTTCCCATGTAAAATTTTCCGTCAGAAGCTTTAAAATGGGATGCACGGTTAAACTCTAACTGCGACAAGGGATTGTTTTGTTCTAATTCAAAATACTTTTTTGTTTTTTTGTTGAATAAAATAAGACCATGGTCTGTTCCAAGATAGAATTCTGAATCGGACAAGGGTTCAATAAAATAAACCGTTCTATCTACCAAGTTTTCAGGATCCATCCCATCTGGAAATTTATAAATGGCCACCTCTTTGTTTTCTGTATTAAAAACGCCCAATCCGTTTGAACCTCCATACCATAGTAAAGGCGGTTCTAAAACTAAGTCGGTCACTCCAATTTCCTGGTTTGTTTTTAAAAAATTTGTGCTATAGTTTTTTTGCACCACTCCTTTTTTAGAGAGCTGGGTAATACCATTAAAGTTAGATGCTGCCCACAGGTTCTTCCCCTTGCTATCTGCAATCAATTTGTTAATTACGCTAAACCGTACCTTAGGGTAAGCACTATTATCTATTTCAAAGGTTTTGACGGTTTTCTTTGCTAAATCACTCACTGCAATTTTATCATTAAACCATGTATAAAACCACAAGGAGTCACCTTTTAGGTAATGTGTTGTATGGCTGTATGGCAGACTTTTGCATAGGGATTCTATGGTGTTGGCAGAAAAATCCAATAGGGTGTTGTTCCAAATTAGTTTATCCTTATATGCCGTTATACTGTAGGTGCTTTCAAAATTAATTAAGGGATTTTTTGGAAGTGTGCATACTTTAAAGATGCTATCCCTTTTCTTTTTTATTGCAATTCCTGCGGTATAATAGGTTACATATATATTGCCTTCTGTGTCTTCCGTAAAACCCCGTGTACTGGGTGGTTGGTCTAACCCCTCAATATTAGTTTTAAATGAATCACTAACAATCTTATTTTTTTCTAACCGAAACAGCTGTTTTTTTGAATTTAGTCTAAAACTTCCATCCTTATCCATGCTTATATCCTCAACATCTATCCTGAAGAATCTTCGTCTAGGTTCTGTAAATAGCGGATCGGAAACAGTAAATATTTTCTGGTACGTTTTGTTTTTTAGATCATAGACACTCAATGTTTTAGAGTTAAAACAAACAATGGTTTGATCACGAACTATAAACACCGTATAAATCCCCGGCAAGGGTTCTGGAAACACAAAAAAAGTTTTAAGTTCGTTCGTTTCAAAGTCCCATGAATACATTTTTTGGGCGCTTTCATTAACGATATAAAAATTTTGGGAATCACTGTAGGCATAGGGCCAATCGGGCCATCCTGTTCGAAATGATATTTTTTTGATCAAGCTCCCACTTTTGGACAAACAATAAAGATAATTGCCTGTAAGAACAAAAATTCTATGTTTTAAAAAGTGGAGTGAAATGATTTTATCGTCTAGACCATCTACTTTTGGTATTGCAAAAAGTGGAATGACAGCGTCATTAGAAATTTGTTTGTATAGGTACATTTGTTCAGAACCGTTAATTCTGCTTGTATAATAAAGAGCATTATCTTCATCGGCACCAAACCGAGTCTCTTCAAAAAGCATGGCACCATTAAAACGGCATACATCTTTTACCCCTCTAATATGAGGATTAAAACGAAGTACGGTGTTTTTGCCCCAAATAGAAGTAATCAAATTTCCTTCTGAATCCATTGACAGGTCATTAAAATTAGAACCAATATCATCAGCCAGTACCGGATATTTAGAATTTCCATTTGAATATCGAATAGCAGAAACCCCATCGTAAACCCACAACCCATTATTACTAGTAAACCAATAATAACCTTCTTGATCCAAAAGAATTTCATTAATCGTTAAGCGTTTGTCAGGGATTTTTAAGTCAAAAGCGGAAAGCGTATAGGTAGGAGCTATTTCTTTAAATATATCCTGTTGCGCAAATACTACCTGAAGTGAAGAAAGCAACAGCCCAATACATAAAAAACTCTGTAACCTCATTAAACGAATATAATCAAAATAATAGATGCACCACATCTTTATGTGGTTGAAACACCTTACTAAACGCTATATGTTTGTTCTATAAATTATTTCTATCTAAATATTTTAATTATGAAAAAAATGTACATTTTGGTCTTTATGGCTTTCGGTTTTACTTTCACAGCATCTGCTCAACTTTATTTTGAAAACTTTGAATCTTTTAATCTTGGAGATATTTCGCCTCAAAGTCCACACTGGAGAACATGGTCTGGTGTTGATGGTGGTGCAGAAGATGCCGATGTGGTAGCTGGGGGTCAAGAAGGAAATCGATCATTAATAATTGATGGTTCGCAAATAACCGATCAGTTGTTACTGATTCCAGGCAATCCTTCTTCTGGACAGTTCGCGGTTGGATTTTATTTGGCTATGCATCCTGGAAAGAGTTTTTATTTTAATATGCAAGCTGCACTTACACCAGGGTCTGACCCATGGCAACAAGCTCTGATGGGCGGTAATGTTTACTTTAATTGTGATGGTGCTAGTGACGGTGTGGGCATAGTAACTAGCACAACAGATTGCTCAGCACCTGAGGAAACATTTAGCTATCCTGTGGATACTTATTTTAGGGTAACATGTTATTATGACTTAGACAATCAAACTTGGTCTCTGCGCATTAATAGCAATTTGGTATTTGAAAACCACCCTTTTGCATTTGGTACTCAAACTTTTGAATCGCTTGCCGCTATTGACTTTTATTCAGCTTCCCCTACAAATGAAGGATATATAGACGTTGTGGAAATCCTAGATCAAACTACTGTTGGAACTGAAGATTTTGACGCAACTGTTTTCAGTGTGTACCCAAATCCCGTTAAAAATGTTTTGAACATACAATCAATGGCCGTAGTTGAAACCGTAGAAATTTATGACATCATGGGAAAACTGCTTATATCTGAAAAACCTGCTACTATTTCTCCTAACATAAACACAAGTAACCTTTCTCCTGGAACCTATCTTGCAAAAGTGACCATAGGAGATGCTTCAAAAACAGTGAAAATTATAAAACAGTAAATACCTAACTAACCAATTTTTAAGCAAGAATGCCATCTTAAAATGAATTTAAGCTTTACATGGCATTCTTTGTTTTACCATATTCCGCTTAAAAAATTTTAATATGCTCCCACATCTTTATGTGGTTGAAACACTTTGCTTAACGCTATAGATTTGTAGCATACTAACTATTTTTAAAATTATGAATTATGAAAAAAATTATTACGCTTTTTGTATTCCTTATTAGCCTATCGCTATTCGCACAGGACAAGATTTATCAACACAAAATATTACCATCAAATATACTGTCAGGCTTTCCGTACGCATCCTTCATAGACCATCCCGACCTCAACGGAAACCCCAATGCCAAAATAGTTGTAAAGGCAACACAATTAGGCACACAGGTGGTCAACAATCACCCAATTGATTTATTTTATAACGGTGCGAAGTGGATCATTGAAAATGCAGATGGAGCAGATTTGGTAATAAACAGCGGTTTTAATGTTTTTATTGGAGGAAATAGTACCATATTGGTAAAACATTCCACAAATCCTGCCAATACCAATGGTATAATAACACAAATTGATGATCCCAATTTTAACAATAATAATCCAGGACCGTTTGCTATAATAACATCTACTACCACCGATGCCAATAGGATTAATGTGCCTTATGCTTTTGACTATGGAGAGGCTCAAGGGTTTCGATGGATATATACTGAAAATGGCACCACTTTTCCATTTGATGTAGATTTTAACATTGTAATTCCCGGTAGCAGTACTAGCTTTACACATATAAGCAATAATGCAAACATGGAAGTAAACCAAACTAGGCTGGATCATCCCTTATTAAATGGAAATCCGGATGCAACCTTTGTTTTTGAGCATTATTATGGCATAGGAGGTGCTTCAACCAATGTAGATTTTCCACATTTCTTGTCTTCCCGTTATGACAATGCCAGAGGCCAGTGGACCATATACACCACCGATGGGTCATTCTTTGTTGAAAATGTAGCCTTTGATGTAGTAATCGCCCCAAGAGAAGTTTTAGGAACCGAAGATAACCAATTCAATACCGAAGTAACGCTTTATCCCAACCCAGCAAAAGATTTTGTTACCATTAAAGCCAATAGTGTTATCAACAAAATTTCAGTTTTCAGCATACTTGGACAAGAAGTTTTAACTGCTGATAATATCGCAACTGATTTCAAGTTAAACGTTTCAAATTGGGAAACAGGCACCTATTTTGCAAAAGTTCAAACAGAAAAAGGGCTGCAGACCATAAAACTCATTAAAAACTAATTTCATTGTTTTTGTTTATTATTTGATGTAAAAGGCTTTCATTTTTAAAAAAGTTAGAGAGCCTTTTTTAGTTATCTTTAAAAACTGATTACCCTTATGGAAAAAATACATTTAGCCATAGTAGAAGATGATATCCTTATTAAAGAATCATTGGAGCGTTATTTAGGTGAAAACAAAATCATTAAAATAACCTTTATAGCCAATAGTGTTGAGGATTTTTTAAAAACTTTGGATGTTTCCCGTGAACCAAAAGTAGATGTTGTTCTATTGGATATTGGGCTACCGGGCATTTCTGGCCTTGAAGGCATTCGCCCTATAAAAGAAAAGCTTCCAAAAGCAAATATTATTATGCTAACCACCTATGAAGAAGATGAAAAAATATTCAAAGCACTTTGTGGAGGGGCGGTTTCATATATTTCAAAAAGAACGCCGTTGACCAAGATTGAAGAAGCAATTATCACCATTTATCGTGGCGGTTCCTATATGTCGCCTTCCATAGCCAGAAAAGTAATCAATTATTTTGCGCCTAAGCAAGAAAAAGAAGAAAGCATGCTTACGCTGCGCCAAGAACAAATAGTGCAAGGTATTATGGATGGCTTAAGCTACAAGTTGATAGCAGAGCGCTATATGATTTCTATAGACACCGTTCGGGACCATATTAAAAAAATCTACATTATTCTAAACATCCATAGCAAAGCAGAATTAATAAAAAAAATGCATACAAACTCTTCAAAATAAGCAATTCAAAACTTTCAAAATCAACATTCTTAAACACCTGAAAATAAGTTAAATACTTATTAGATTAGCAATATTTTTCATAAATTAGCTTTTAAATCAACCATAAAATCAACGATTATGAAAAAATTATTCATTTTACTTTCAACAGTTTCGCTTTGTTTTGTTTCCTGTAAAAATGAAAACAAAGAACCTATGGAAACCGAAAGCACAATTATGGCAGACACTACTGCCACCGAAGAACCCGAAATGATTGAAGAACCGATGGATTCCATCGCCATGCAAAAAGCCTGGGAAGCCTACATGACTCCGGGTGAGCCCCACAAAAGGATGGCCGCGGACGAAGGCAAATGGAATGATGAACTTACCTTTTGGATGGGACCAGACGCACCACCCGAAAAGGCAACAGCAACTGAAGATATTAAAATGATCATGGGCGGGCGTTATCAAGTTGGTACCACCACAGGAGAAATGATGGGAATGCCGTTTGAAGGCAGATCCACCATAGCTTATGACAATGCTACCAATGAATATATTTCTACTTGGATAGATAATATGGGTACAGGTTTGGCTGTCATGAAGGGTAAATATGACGAAGCTAGCAAATCCACAACATTTACCGGCTCAATGGTAGACCCCATGACAGGTAAAGAAAAGCAGATGAAGCAAGTATATACCATTGTGGATGATAATACACGTAAAATGGAAATGTATGAAATATCGGAAGGAGGGAAAGAAACCAAGAATATGGAAATTATTATGAAGAGAGCATAATTTTTAAGGCATACATTAAACTTTAAATCCCGAAGTACATCTTCGGGATTTTTTTTAATCAAAAAGAGCTACCCTTTAGTCAAAATTGCAAAAAAAATAGCTCAATGAAGAAGATACTTATAGAATTTAAATGGGCAATACTATTCACCATAGCGATGCTATGCTGGATATTACTAGAAAAAATCTTGGGCTGGCACGAAGAAAAGATTGCAGACCTTTGGTGGCTCACTATGCTCTTTGCGCCTGTTGCAATTTTAATGTATTTACTGGAAATGCGTGAAAAAAGAAGGAGGGTTTACGGTGGAAGAATGACTTGGGCGCAAGGCTTTCTTACGGGAATAATTCTAAGTTTTTTTGTGGCACTTCTTTCCCCCTTGGCGCAATACATTACACACAATTACATTACTCCAGAATATTTTAACAACGTTATAGAATATTCCGTAACGAATAATTTGATGACCCGTACAAAGGCCAATGACTATTTCAACATAAACAGTTATATGTGGCAATCTGCTCTTGTAGCGTTTGGAGGTGGAATTATATTTTCGGCTGTTGTTGCAATTTTTGTTCGGAAGAAATAAAATAACTTTTACGTACCTTGAACGCTTATTTCTACATTTAAATGCGACCGCTACTATTTTTATGTTTCTTTTTTTTATTTAGTTCGAATATTTCGGCACAAGAAAATAATGATTTTACGGAGTTATTTAAAAATGCCAAAACTGTTTTATATAACCAGCCACAAGAGTGTCTCAAAATAACTGGACATCTAATTCAAAACTCTGAAAATCCACGCCAGCAAATACAAGTCCACCTTTTAGATGCCGGAGCGAACTATGCCATTGGAGAATTTGATTTGGCAACTAAGTCCATAATTGAAGCAAAAAAAATAGCAGACATCACAGATGATAAAGAAATGCAAATTAAAATCAGTATTTCATCCATCCATATATTAAACCATTTGGGCTTAAATGTTGTCGCTGAACAATATTACATCAATACAAAAGTCTTTGCAGACGAAACAAATAATGTAGAAATCCCGCTTTATTTGGATGGTGGCATTGCACTTATTGATGCCTATAAATATAAGGACCAGAATAAGTTGTCTGAAGCCCTTAATAATCTTGAAAAGGCAAACGCTCTTTTTAAAAAAACTTCAAACCAAATTCTTATAAACGAAACAACTGCTGCTCTTGCCGAAATATATCTAAAAGCTGCAAATACAGATTCTTTAAAAAACTACCCTCAATCAATTGTCAACAGAACCAATAGTGAGCATTCCAACAATTTTTTAAAAATGATTGTTCAAAATCAATTGGGAAAGTTTTATTTTCTAAAAAAAGACTACCCAAAATCTCTTGCCTCTTATCAGACGGCACTGGAGATTGCTGAACAGCTCAATAACAAACCATATAGTTCCGAAATAATGGATGGTCTTTCAACCACATATTTGGCATTGGATGATACAGCTCATTTTAATTCCTTTAGAATTGAAAGTGACCAATTGGCTAATGAAGTGGAGAATGAAGAAGAGATTGCCGTAAACTCCATTTACAATTACATCAACGATAACAACACGTTAAAACGAAATATTATAAAAGAAACATACCAACGGAATCTTTTAATTTTGAGTAGCATCCTTGTCCTCATACTTTTAACTTGGGTGGCATTGCGGTTTCGATATAGAAACAGAGCCAAACAATACGAACGGTTTATAAGTTATTTTGAAAACATCCAAAAACCAAAAGAAATAGTTCCTGCCAAAGAAATTCCAAAAAGTCTAAACATTCCCAAGGAAACTGAAAATGCATTGGTACAAAAGCTAAGTCAGTTTGAAAATTCAAAACAATTTACAAAACAAGATATGTCACTAGCCATGTTGGCATCGCATTTTGACACCAATACCAAATATCTTTCAGAAATAATAAACACCCATAAGGATAAGAATTTTAATAGTTACATAAACGAGTTGCGTATAAATTATATAATAGACAAACTTAAAAACAACAGCACGTACTCACAATATAAAATAAGTTATCTGGCTGAAGAAAGCGGCTTTTCTTCACACAGTAGCTTTGCTACCGTTTTTAAGGCTGTAACAGGTATTCCCCCTACTGTTTTTATAGACATGCTAAATACCACCAAAAAAAGCCACCAGAAACAGATATGAAGAAGTGGAATAAATACAGCACACTATTTTTCTTGGCAGGATGTTTTTTCATTGCCCAAGCTGTCTATTCGCAAAAGGAAGTAGACAGCATAATAAAGGAAGCCAACAAGCAGATATATGAAAATCCTGAACTGGCAATTGAGCTTGCTCAAAAAGCATACAATAACCCTGAAGTAACGGTTCGTAACAAAATAAACATTCTCCTTGCTATTTCTACAGCGTATTCATCAAAGAGAGATTATGGAAAATCATCTGAATATGTAGAGCAAATAAAGGAACTTCTCCCAAAAATAAATGATGTGCGGCAAAAGATGAACATCTTGAACAGGATTGCTGGTCATTATCAAGAACTCCAGATTTATGACAAAGCCTTGGAATATCTTGATGAGTCATTGGTGTTGATAGAAAAGTATCCCCAAAAGGACTCTATACAGTCTTTTCTGGGATATAATGCCACACTTCGCGGTTTTATTTATCGTGAACAAATGAACTGCGATATTGCACTTACTTATTTCAACAAAGCAATTGAAGCATACAAAAAGACTTTGGAACGACACCTTATGAATGCTAACCTCAGTATTTGTTATTATAATAAAGGAAACTGCCTGCTATCACTTGGCAAAAACGAAGAAGCAGAAGCCAGCTATTTGAAATCCATAGCTCATGCAGAAACCATAGAAGCAAAAAGCCTGATCGCTTTTGGGCAAAAGGGGCTTGCCGAAGCGAAAACCATGGAGGGGAATTATAATGAAGCTATTTCCCTTTTAAAAGATGCAAGCACTATTTCTGAAAGTGTTGGCGATCTTATCTTAAACCAAGGTCTTTATGAGGGGTTATCCAATAACTATCTCGCTATTCATGACTACGACCACTATACTATTTTTCACAACAAATTCATCACCCTGCAAGAGGAAAACAAAAAATCTGAAAGAAAAACCGTCAACCAGTCTCTGATAAATTTGACCGAAGGGAAAGCAAAAGAAATCGAGCAATTGAAAACACACTATGGGCCAATCCAAATTTGTTTGCTCATCGTGGTTTTGGCTTCCCTTATACTCTTGCTTCGATTTGTGTTTTTTGAAGAAAAGAAATTAAAAAAATTACAGGAAAAGCTTAAGAATTAGACAAAATTGCTTCTTTATCTACTTAATCTCTTTATTTCTTTTTAAGCAGCACAACTCATTTATTAACAGTTAATTACAATTTTTTTTACCTTTTAAAATTCACGAATTTCAAAAGGTATTATCTTTTATTATAGTATAAGCTCTTCTATTTTAGCCGCCAGTTAAAAAATACTATTTAAATCAATAAATCTTTTTACAATGAAAAAAACACTATTACTATTTTTAGTTATTTGTGCCCTTGGTACAAGTAACATTTTTGCACAATTTGTGGTGAAACCCACATTTTTTGAAACTCAGGGTGTTTCAAATGAGGGTGTGGTTTCTGGGTATGAAACTCAAGCTGGACCTTATTCATTATGGAATGCCGACACCAATACTTTTGAAGAAATAGGAGGTGCAGCTCCTGGACAAGGTGTAGGTGGCTCCGCTGAATTTTCAGATGATGGAAACCTTCTTTCAGGAACAACCTTTATGACCACAACCACTCCCACAGAATGGGAAAAGTTAAATACTGGTTTCAACTATATAATTAGGGATATTGAATTCCCTGGAATAGATAATAATTCTACTGGTTTTGCAGCTGGTGAATCTGTGACCTATAATGGCGATGGAATTGTTTTAAGAACCTATGACGGTGGCGATACTTGGGAGCAATTATGGACCGGAGTAGATCAAGGTCTAGAAGCTATGAGCTTCCCAAGCCAGTGGACTGGCTATGTTGGTGGATGGAACCAATATTTTGCAAAAACTAATGATAGTGGTAATACTTGGACACAACAAACCCCTATACCAGATGCATATATTTATACAGGTATTGAATTTAAAGATGAATGGAATGGCGTAGTTACTGCTCAGACTGATACCGGAATGGCTGTTTATACTACCAACGATGGTGGTACTACTTGGGTAGAAGGATCAGGATTGGAGGCGATTCCTTATAAATTAACATACGTTGAAGGTGACACCTACTTCTTGGTTACCAATGCAGGTCAGATTCAAAAATCTACTGATAATGGCGCAACCTGGACTACAGTATTCACTACTCCTGGTAATGAGCTATTGGTTGGAATAGCTTTCAACGATTCCATGAATGGAATAGCTACAGCAGACAGCGATGTATATAGAACAACTGACGGCGGTGCAACTTGGACAGGACAGGAAGTAATTGAAGGTGTAATCTGGCGCGATGCAGCTTGGTTAGACGCAGACCATGTAACCTTGGTAGGAACACCCGAGATTATTGCTCAATCTGAAGATGGCGGTGCCACTTGGCCAATAAACAACTTAGGAACGACCACTTTTAACGAAGCACTCTACGATGTTGTTTTTACACCGAACGGTACAGGCTACATTGTTGGCGCACACGGAGTAATGTTTAGAAAAGCTCCTGAATCAAATACCTATTCTATACAATCAATGTATAACATTGCTACTAATGAATGGACTGTATTGGGTAGTTTTGATGTTGCAGTAGATGGCAACTTAAGTTCAGGATACAATATTTCAGGAGACGGCACTACTATTGTAGGAAGCGCTTATGTAGAACCAACACCTAACGAACCAGGCACTGCCGTTCACGCAACTGCATGGACAGACGCAACCGGTCTAATAGATCTGGGAAGTTTATATACAGATATTAACAGGAGTACTCGTGCAAATGCAGTGAGTGCGGATGGAAGTGTAATTGTTGGTTGGCAGGACTTTAACGGCCCATGGAAATCTGCGGTTTGGAGAAAGGATGCCAATGGCGATTATTTACCAAACGTATATTTACTTGTTGACCCAAATGGTGATCCAAATGATGAATACAACCAACTGGGAGAAGCACAAGCAGTTTCAGCCGATGGCAATTGGATTGCTGGAAATGGAGACTATGCAAACAATAACGATCCATGGAGATGGAGCGAAAGCACAGGGTATGAATCTTTGGGTACACTAGCACCTGGTGCTTCAGGATATGTAACTGGCATGAGCGCAGATGGGAGCAGAATAATTGGTTTTTTTCAAATAGATCCTTGGACTCCAAATATTCCTTTTATCTGGACCGAAGCAACTGGTATGGTAGAGTTTAACTCTTTTGTTACCGACACTTTAGGTTATACAATGGATGCTAGTCCAATTTGGTCAGCCAACACCATATCCTCTAATGGAAAGTATATTTCAGGTTGGGGATATGACCCAACAATCGGCCCTTGGGGTGACCTATTTACTTACAGGGTAGAGCTTCCTAGCGTTCCTGCTAATGATGATTGTGTAGAATCAATAGCATTAGCTTGTGGTGATCTTGTTACAAATTCTACAATATTTGCAACAGATTCAGGAGGAAATGCTTCTCCAGATGTCTTTTATTCTTACACAGGAACTGGCACGCCGCAATTAATTACCCTTAACGCTTGTGGACCTGATACAAATTTCCCAACTACCGTTAGAGTATATTCTGATTGCACACTTACCAACCAAATAGCTTTCAATGACAGTTCTTGTGTGAACCAGCCAGAACTTGAGTTTGAGTCTGATGGAATAGCTACTTATATCATCATGATTGAAGGATATGATGATACAAAAGCAGGTAACTTTCAATTAGGGATAACTTGTGAAGATATTCTAGGAATAGGTGAAAATCAGTTGACTGGTGTAGTTTTATATCCAAATCCTGTAACTGATGTTTTACAAATTTCAGCAAAGACAGAAATCAACTCAGTGGAAATTTATAGTGTGAATGGACAACAATTGATGCGCAAAGAGCCAATGGCTATTAATAGTGATATTGACCTAAGCTATTTGTCCAGTGGAATCTATTTTGCAAAGGTAACAGCGAACGGAGCCACCGAAACTTTTAAGGTTATTAAAAATTAAGTTAGTAATTCTTTTCATAGTTAGATTAATTTTTTTTAATGTGCCGCCTCCTAAATATTAGGGGGTGTCACTTTAAAAGCCAAAAAAAATCTCAGTGAAAAATAGGATTCAAAAAATATAGATTAGACTCCCCTTTTTATGCACTCTAAGTGCGGGCCCCTTTTCATTTTATGGAAAGGGGTTTTTATTTTGAAGTAATTGTCTAAAAAAGGAAATGGAAAAGTAATTTATAATTCACGCAAAAATATTATTGAAGTGAGACATTACTATAAGTAGAGTTTATGGTAATCGTTTTATTGGAACTGTTGTTTTGGTTAAAACCCTTCACCAATACTCTATCTGCATTTTTTGATTCTTTTAATTTAAGTGCTTTTGGGTATTTTAAAGTAGATTTCTTTCCTGTGAAATAAAACGAAAACGCACCGGTAGGCACTTTCACTTTGGCGTCTGTATTTTCCAAATTAATGTCTATAGTTTCAAAACCATCAGAAATTTTAGCAATAGTCAAATCTCCAAACGAACCTGAAAGAAAAGCTTGGTTCGTAACATTTCCAATAGTAACATCGCTGGAATTAGCTTGAAGATTTATGTTCTGAATGTTTTCGATTCTACATTTATCTACATATTTCACATTTAAAACGCCTTGTTTCCATAAATTAACAATCACAGGTGCATAAGATGCATTGATGAGGGTTTTCCCCCCATCAATGCTATTTGCCGTAAATGGCGTGTAGTTCAAGTTCGCCTTCATGTTGTTTGCATCTGCCATTTTTAAATCGCCATGACGAATGTTTACGTTTGTCTTAGCATTTTTAGGCATTCGGATTATAATGGTTTTCTTGGCATTGCCAGTATTCATATTGCTACTTTTATTTCCTTGAATAATTATGGAAGTACCATGAGGGCTTTTAGTTACGGTCTTGGTATAATTGCCGCCATTATTTTCATTTCTCTTTTCCATCTCTTCTGCTCAAGCCTCCATTTTTTTTCCGTAAGCTTCTCCCCAGGCTTCCATGCTTTTTCCGAAACTTTCTCCCCACGCTTCCATTGATTTGCTATAGGCTTCGCTAATACTGTCTGTATTTTTAGCATCCCAAGATGCTTCAAAGCTTTTACCCCAAGCTTCCATCTTTTTTTCAAAATCCTTTCCAAACTTTTTCTCAATTTCTGCGTTAAACTTTTTCATATACGCTTCTTCATCTTTTTGGCATTCTTCATAATCAAACTGAATATTGCCAATATTTTCAAGCAAATCTTCTGGGAGTGGCGGCACTTTTATGTTTTGGATCATTGGCATTACCATATTATCCACCAAAGGGCCAATAAACTCTAGCTGCGGCATATCTTCCATCACAAAAATTTGGTTCCCAGCGTTGGAAGTAATACTAACTTTTTTACTGTTTCCGGTAACTTCCAGATCCCAGTTTTTCAATAGTTCCTGCTTTTCTGCGTCAGTAAGTTTCTCTCCTTCAATATAGGCTTCTACCTCAACTTTGTTTTTGTTCCAAGTTTCAAAAACAATATTTGTAAAAGAAGTATTCACAGAAACTTCCACATTATCGTTAACATTGAAACTCTCTACATATTTTTTTTGTGAATAACCAAGACTGGTTATCAAAAATAGCACAAGGGCTATACTAGGTTTGAATAGCTTTAAATTCTTCATTGTTTTGATTTTTAAGTTCTTTTAATTTGTTTTTTAGTTTGAACAGCAAATCCAAACGCATTTTCAAATTATCAATCAGCGCAGTTACGGTAGCTTCTGTGGGCCCAATTTTACTTAGTTCAGCATTGAGCGAGTTGTATTCCTCATTCAGTTCAGCAAGCCGTTCCAAATAGCCAGCTACCAAATCTTTGTTGTCATCATTTATTGTTAAGGAAGCCAATTGCACATTGATGCCAGTCATATAGTATTCTTCCACTTTTTTAAGATCTGGTGAAATGTCTGCCAAAGTAAGTTTTGGAGTATTGGCATTTTCTGCATTTTCAGAAGTGTTTTCAACTATAGAATTATCAGGATGTTCCGAAATTGCAGAACCTTTTTTTAACAGTTGCTGGTAGCCAAAAAAGCTCACGGCCACTAGTATAACAAGCATTGCTGCAATTTTTAACCAAGGAATGGAAGTGGTTTTTATTTCAGAATTATTTTCTGAGAAAGCCTTATCCAATTTGGCCTCAAAGCGCTCTTGATGCCCTTCCCGAAGCCTGGGCTTTTCCCACTCATAGTCTTCAAGCATTTTTTTAATATCCTGTGCCATAACGCAAGTGTTTAAGTTTTTCTTTCAATTTCGTTTTCCCTCGGTGTAGGTACGTTCTCGATGCATTTTCAGAAATCTGCAGTATTTCTGAAATTTCCTGATGGTCATACCCTTCCAATAAAAACAGTTTTACTGTTGTTTTATAATTGTCTGGAAGCTCGTCAATAGCAGCCAAAACTTCTGAAACCATAGTTTCATCAGCAACTGACCAATTGATCTCATCTTCAACAATTGTAAAAACTTCTTCATCTAAAGATTGTAACTCCAACTTTTTAGACTTGATGCTGTCAAGGCAAGTATTTATTACAATCCGTTTTAGCCAAGCCCCAAAGGTGACGTCTCCTTTAAACTGACTAAGCTTTTTAAAAGCTTTAATGAAAGCTTCTTGCATCGCATCTTCCGCGGCCGCGGTGTCCTTTAAATATCTATGAGCTATTACATACATGCCGTCACAATATTTTCCATAAAGCGCCATTTGTGCTTTGCGGTTGCTTTGTTTGCATTGCTCGATAAGAAGTAAATCGGACAAATTTGATGGTTTTTTTGGTTGCTGTTCCCCTAAAAGACGATAAATAAAACTAGTTGTTGCAAATTTTGAAATATTTTATTGAAAATTATATCTAATTTATAACCAATTGAGGTTGTTCAACCTAGAAAACTGCTCTTAAGCTTTTTGTGTAAATTTTTTAAAACACTGAGCTTAAAATTTTCATATATTTGAGCAATAAATCAAAGTTGGCTTTATAAAAGTTTTCGGTTACTTATCTCCCCTCTATTTATTCTGGCATAAAAAATGCATAACTTGTTATAGTTAGCTTTAAATCCTTGTTAGTTAAATTTTTAAAAAAGAAAGTTAAAGAATTTTATACAAGTTTATTTTTCAATTAACTTTGGTAAAACCATTCAAATATGAAAAAGAAATACGCAGATTTTGACAAACTAAACCGCTTATTGGTGGCTTGTTTTGAAGCAGAAAAGTTATACTACAACGCTGCTCAAGATGCACAAACCACAGACCTGAAACGGTTTTTGAACTATATGGCTGTTGAAAGAAACAGAATGAGCCACGACATTTCCAACGAACTTCACTCGCGAGATATTGAACCTTTAAAGGAAGATGCCGAAAAAGGAAACCATGGCCGTACTTGGCAAGAAATAAAAGAAGCTTTGGAATATTTTGATGCCGAAACCATCGTGAATTCCTGTATAAATCGTGACCGCAATAACATTAAAAGATATGACGAGCTTTTGGAACGCAAGGAATTGCCAGACACCATCCTCGAAATTCTTGAAAAGCAAAAATACCAATTAGAATGGTATATAAAACAAGCTGCATTGCAGCCCAAGAAAAGTCCTTTTGTGGAAGAAAAAAAAGAAGACCCAAAAAAAGAGGATGATAAAGGAAAAGTGATAAAATTAAAAGCAATGTAAACCAAAAAAGCCCCGAACTTTCGGGGCTTTTTTGGTTATATACTTTTCTGCCTACTCATCAAGTAATAAATTCAGGTTTACAGTAATGTTATCTTGTGTAGCTTTTGAAAATGGGCAAATTTTGTGTGCACTTTTTATAATACTCTCTCCAGTTTTCACATCTACTCCAGGAAGGTAGCAATCTAACGTTGCCTCTAGAAAAGCACCATCTTCATCTTCACAGAATCCAATGGTTGCCGTAATACTGCAATCTTCTGAAAGTTCAATTTTTTTCTTTTTCGCTATAACTTGCACTGCCCCACCAAAACAGGCTGCATAGGCTCCTCCGAAAAGCTGCTCTGGATTTATGCCTTTACCACCATCACCACCCATTTCTTTTGGAACAGAAAGATCTAAATCAAGTTTCCCATCATCAGTAGTTAAATGCCCTTTTCTTCCTCCTACTACTGTAGTTGTTGCTTCGTATAAAGTTTTCATTTTTTTCTGAATTTTAAAATTATTAATTTTCAAGATACTGCGTAAAAGCCATTATTAAAAGAACATATTCATAAAATTGTCCTAAATTCACGCTGTGGCAAAGAAGAAAAAAAATACAAGTGCATTAAACGAAATAGAAGGGGTTTCGCAACCCGAAACCTTAAACAAAGCGTTTGTGAAACATCATAAAGCCCTTAAAAAGAAAGCTTTTTCAGTAGCCGAATTGGTTTCAGGAATCTTAAACCAAAACCAAACTGCCCTTAGCCGTGCCATTACAATTATTGAAAGTACGGCTCAAAAACATCAACAACAAGCAAAAGAAATTATTGAAAACTGTTTGCCCCATGCCAATAACTCAATTCGTATTGGCATTACAGGTGTTCCCGGTGTAGGCAAAAGTACTTTTATAGAAAGTTTTGGAAAATATTTAGTTTCAGAAGGTAAAAAAGTTGCAGTGCTTACCGTAGATCCTAGTAGTAGTATAAGCAAGGGAAGTATTTTGGGTGATAAAACCCGAATGGAAGATTTAGTTAAAGAAGAAAATGCATATATCCGCCCTTCCGCAAGCGGTGACACATTGGGAGGTGTAGCTCGAAAAACACGCGAGACCATTATTCTTTGTGAAGCCGCAGGCTTTGATGTTATTTTGATTGAAACCGTTGGCGTAGGCCAAAGTGAAACCGCAGTACATTCCATGACCGATTTCTTTTTACTGCTTAAACTTGCTGGAGCAGGTGACGAACTGCAAGGCATAAAACGCGGCATTATGGAAATGGCAGATTCCATTGTTATCAACAAAGCAGATGGCGAGAACTTGAAAGCCGCAAAATTTGCAAAAACCGAATTCAACCGCGCACTTCACCTTTACCCTGCCAAAGAAAACGGATGGACACCAAAGACATTTTTATGTAGCGCACTTAAAAATGAAGGAATTTCTGAAATTTGGGAAGTAATTTCAGAATATTTTGAAACCGTAAAAAACAATGGCTATTTCCAAAAGAAAAGAAAAGACCAGAACAAGTTTTGGTTGCTGCAGACCATAGAAAATAGGTTGAAAAGTGAGTTTTATGCAAACTCTTTAATCAAAAAAGAATTGGAAGAACAGTTGAAAGCTATAGACGAAAACAAAACAACACCTTTTGAAGCTGCTGAGAAATTATTGAAACTACCTAAATAAGAAGATTTTGGCTATAACCCAAAAATTATTCCTTCCATTCACTTTATTGAACACAGACATTCAAATTCTTTGGATGAATTGAAATCTCAATTCTTGGTTCTTTCGGAATAAAAACCTCCCCATCTTTTTGGGCCTTTAAAATTGTATTGTCCAAACTTTTAATTTCCAATGTGGTAACTTGTTCAAACTTTACTTCCTTCATCCAATGTTGTTTTTTGAAAAGAAAAAGCATTGTAAAAATGAAAAGTTTAAAAGTTGAAAGTTCAGGAACAATAACCACATCAAGCAATCCATCTTGCAAAGATGCGTGCGGAGTCAGACTCATTTTATAACCCATTTCGTTGCTATTTGAAACAAAAAGCAAAAAAGGCGAAATCCGTTTGGTGGTTCCGTTGTATCTAAGTTCCACTACATTTTTATAGTGATATTTTCTTAGTGTTCGCAATGTGGATTTTACATAACTAAAAAGCTGACGGGTAGTATTTTCCTCAAAATCCGAGATTACATGTGCATCAAATCCGAAGCCTGTATTGCTAAAAAAAGGTTTGCCATTTATTGTACCCGTATCTATTGCAATCGCATTTTGACGTTTAATTATATCAAATGCTTTTTTTAAATTCTTCGGAATTTTTAGATTGGAAGCCAAGCCATTGCCCGAGCCCATTTGCAAAATGCCCAAAAGAACTGATGTATTCACTAAGGAGGAAGCAACTTCATTAATGGTACCATCACCACCGCAAGCCACAATAATTTGCGCGCCTTCTTCAATAGAAGCTTTTGTGAGGTCTGTGGCATGCAACACAAATTCTGTTTTTTTTATTGAAACCGAATATTGCTCTTTTGGAAAATAGGTTTCCAACAAAGTTTTGGAAAGTTCATTTTTACCTTTCCCAGCAATGGGGTTTACAATAAAATGGATTTTAGTCCTCAATCAAAACTGTTTAGTTTTAAACCAATTTGCCTGTGCAATCAACCCTTCTTTCAAAGTAGTTTGCGGGTTATAGCTAAGTAGTTTTCTGGCTTTGTCAATATTCGTTTTGGTTCGCGATTGGTCACCAGCGCGCGGTGGTTTCTTTTCGGTTTCAATTTTTGTCTGAAGAATTTCTTCAACAGTAGCTATTCCTTGAGCAGTGGTGCTTTCGGTCTCGGTTCCGAAGTTAAAAATCTCGCCGTTGCAGACTGTTTCCTTTCCAAAAACACTCACAATTCCGTCCACAATATCCTGCACATAGGTAAAGCTTCGCAAATG
>JAGQYZ010000051.1 GCA_020435865.1 Aequorivita sp.
AATAAATGGGCCTTTATTTTTTGGTGCAACACAGACGTTTCAAGACACTATTAGTCGTTTACAGGATAAGCCAAAAGTATTGATATTAAGAGTGCGTCACGTTCCATTTATTGATGCAACCGGCATATACAGACTGAAAGAAGTAATTAAAAAATTTGACGAACAAAATACGTCAATCATTTTATCTGGGGTAAATGATAAGGTATTGAAGGATTTGCAAAAAAGCAATATATATTCAGTACTTAACAAGGAAGATTTAACAGATAACATTGAAAGCGCATCTGAAAGAGCTAAACAAATTATTGCAAGCAGGAAATAATAAAAGTTATATCCAAAGAAAAAATAAAACAGACGATTTTAATTATCAGTTATGACAAAAGCAAGTAATAAAGAGTTGATTCCAACGCAGTCTGATGGGTTGCTAAAAGTCTTAAAAACCCGTTTTGAAAAGAGCTCAAAACGGCACGCTGACATTGAATGGCCAAAAGTTCAAGAAAAACTAGAAGCAAATCCCGAAAAGCTTTGGTCACTAGACCAGATGGAAGAAACGGGCGGCGAACCAGATGTAGTGGGCTTTGATAGCAAAACGAAAGAGTATATTTTTTATGATTGTTCTGTAGAAAGTCCAAAAGGGCGTAGAAGTTTTTGTTATGATAACGAAGCTTTGGAAGCTAGAAAAAAATTCAAACCAGAAAATAGCGCAATGGGGATGGCTGCCGAAATGGGCATTGAACTTTTAACTGAAGGTGAATATAGAGCTCTGCAAAAGTTAGGGAAATTCGACACTAAAACCTCCAGTTGGTTAAAAACTCCTGAGAATATTAGAAAACTTGGCGGTGCTATTTTTGGAGATTTTCGCTTTGATACTATTTTTATATATCACAATGGGGCGGAATCTTATTACGGAGGAAGGGGTTTTAGAGGAGTTTTAAAAGTATAACATCACAAAAATTACTCTCGTTCATGCTCCTCCAAATCTTTTTGCAAATCCAGCTTTCTGAGTTTGGGGAAAAAGAATCCAGTGCCTAACACTGTTAGCAACGTCATTCCGCCCCCAAAAACTACAGCGGTAACTGTTCCCATTAGTTTTGCTGTAAGCCCGCTTTCAAAAGCACCCAATTCGTTAGAAGACCCAACAAACATTGAATTAACAGAAGCTACACGACCTCGCATCGCATCAGGAGTTCTGAGCTGTAAAATTGTAGAACGGATAACCATAGAAATTCCATCAGTAGCGCCACTTAAGAAAAGTGCTATTACAGAAACCCAAAACCAGGTAGAAACTCCAAATACAATAATACAGATGCCAAAACCAAAAATGGCGCCTAACAGTTTCATTCCTGCATTTTTATTAAGCGGAAAATGTGCTGAAGTAAACATAATAAGTAATGCCCCAATTGCGGGGGCGGCACGTAGTATTCCAAAACCTTCAGGCCCAACTTTAAGAATGTCCTGTGCATAAATAGGAAGTAATGCTACCGCACCACCAAACAAAACCGCAAACATATCTAATGTAAGTGCTCCTAAAATTACCCTCGTGTTCTTGACAAATTTGATACCTTCTTTTAAGCTTTTCAGTATTGGTTCCCCAATATTTGGATTCATAATTGGTTTCTTCGGAATTTGTAGTAGTAGCAATAAAGCCATCACTGAAAATGAAAAAACAAAACACATGGACCAATGAACACCGATCCAATGAATTGCGAAACCTCCTACCGCTGGACCAACAACAGAGCCCATTTGCCAAACAGAGCTGCTCCAAGTAGCAGCATTCGGATATATTTTTTTAGGAACCAATAAAGAGAATAATGAAAAAATAGTTGGTCCCAAAAACGCACGAACAATTCCTCCAAGAAAAACCAAAAAGTAAACAGCGTAAAGCACAGTATTGGTTGACAAATTGCCCACAATCAGTGGCCAAGTCAATAAGAAAAGACCAAGGCTAACAATTGAAAAACCGAAAATACACTTAAACAAAAGGCTGCGCTTCTCCTGCTGATCTACAATATGTCCTGCAAAAAGCGCCATGGAAACCGCTGGAATTACTTCCATCAAACCAATAATTCCCAAGGAAAGTGGATTTTTGGTAATGCTGTAAACTTCCCACTCTATTACCACAAACTGCATGCTCCACGCGAACACCATAGCAAACCGAACCAAAAGAAATATATTAAACTCCCGAAATCGTAATGCAGCATAGGGATCGGTTTTCTTCATTTAAAAGAAGTTGTATTTAAAGATATAATGGTTTTTCTGAAGCAAAAGGTTTCAGTGTGTCAAAAATACTATAGCAAACTGAATATGGCAATGGCATAAAGATAAAACCGAACAAAACGAAGTAATCCAAACAATAAATAATTTCTAAATTTATAATGGATCATTCCTGCAGCCATACTTGTCATTGAAAACGGAATGGGTAGCAATGCACCAACAACAATCAAAAAACCACCCCATTTACGGATTTGCTTCAGGTGTTTCTTCATTTTTCCTTCCATATAGGCATAAACACTTGGAATGGTAAAAATCCATTTTCCAATGAAGTAAGAAATAATTCCACCTAGATAGGAAATCGTTGCCAAAAGTGTCAAATAAAGTAGCGGTTCGGGCATCTTATCGCTCCACGCAATAAAAATTTCTGGCGGAACCAGGCCCAAAAATGATTCTGAAGCAAGAAAGATCAACAAAATATTGATTGGTGCATACGTTTCTGTGATATAAGTAAATAGGTTGCTGAAATCAATAACGTAAAGATCCAGCAAGACAAGTGCTGAAATAGCCAAAACTATAGGAATAATAGCCTTTTTAAGGCTTTGACCCACAAAAGAATAAAACCCAGTGTATTTATAATACAAATGAGCTCGTTTAATTTTATTAGTTTCAGATTTTTTTACAGTATTCATTATAATTTGGGGTGCAATAATTTAAAGTTGCAAATATAGCGGTAAAGCCACTACCCTACAACCCTTTTACAAAGGATAGACGGTTAATAGAATGTTAAACATTTATCCCAAAAAAAATGTCTTTTTGCTTAAAAGTTAATGTTTAGTTAAAACATTACTTTGTATTGCATAGTACTGTAACAAAAATACAATCCTTGCGTCTTTTAGATATAACCCAATAAAACTATTTACAATGAGAACTTTAAACAACAATCAATTATCATCAAAAATGAAAACTTCAAAAGCCTATTCTTGGAATTTAAAAAGAAGATTTCACTAAAAATTATTTATTTAACAATTAAAATTTAAAAACGATGAGAACATTAGACAGTAACGAAAACACTCACAGACCCCAAGATTCCAAAGCATATATTTGGAATACAAAAAGGCGCTATAAATAACTGCCTTCACTTAAATTTAAAAAAACCAATTATGAAAACCTTAAGAAACATCCAAAAAAGGATTAAATGCGGATCGCAAAAACAGCATACGTTGAGCTACTTAAGCGGAAACCAACACTTGTTTGAAGATCCAACAATCAGAAAAACATGCAGATACATATATTGAAACATATAAAAGCAAAAAGCAACTAAAGCTGGATTGAAGAAATTTAATCCAGCTTTTTTTATTTTTTTTGATTTGATTTATATTTCGGAAGGGGATTTGTTATAGCTTTTAATGGAGTCTTTGGCGGTTGTACTTTTTTTTCTGGCATTGGCCCACGAAGATGAATAACCAACCCATTTAAAAAATTACGAAGAAACTGATCTCCACACTCCATGTATTTTTCATGATTCTCATTTCTAAAAATAGCTCCAAGTTCACTTTTTGTAACTGCAAAATCAACTAAAGAGCATATTTTCACAATATCATCATCGCGGAGTTTGTGCGCAACGCGCAGTTTTTTCATTATGTCGTTATTGGTTAATGCCATAGCTAATATTTTTTTTCAAAGGTATGCTTAAAAATTAATCTCATAAATTAAACCTCTTCTCTCCTATTTGTCTCCTGTCGGCACCATATAAACAGGGATTTTTGTATGCTCTAAAACGCTGGAGGCTACTGTTCCCAAAAATATTTTTTCCAAAGTACCGTGGCTGTGGGTTCCCATAACAATTAAATCTGCTTTCCATTCCTCTGCGTATTCCAAAATCATTTTAGCAGTATCACCTTCTACCAAGTGTGTTGAGATATTGTTTCCTTTTAAATGCGCTTTTGTTTTTTCAAGATAATGTTGTGCAACTTTTACAAATTCTTCTTGAATTTTAAAATCAACTGGAAAAGCATAGCCTTCATAACCCATAAAAGGTTCGTATTGCATTCCATAGTAACGCACTTCGGATAGCACATGAAACAAACAAATTTCTGCTTGCATCAATTGTGCTAGTTCATAACCCATATTCACAACTTTTTCTGAACTGGGATTATAGTCAAGGGCAATCAGTACTTTTTTCATAATTTCTTTGTGTTTCCTGTAAAGTTAAAACACACTTTTGAGAATATTCAATGTTTCAAAAACTATTTCAATATTTTTTAAAAATTAACTGAAATGAAAATTTGAATAAAGCGAATTAATATCAGTATTATAGAAAGTATCAAGCTAATCATTTTCTTCAAGTTTAAAAAAATCATTCACCGGTTTATTGAAAACCTTAGATAGTTTAAGAGCCAAAAGTGTAGAAGGAACATACCTGTTGGTTTCAATAGAATTTATTGTTTGTCTGGAAACTCCAATATTTTGGGCTAAATCTTCCTGTGTAAGATTTAGGATGGCACGTTCAACTTTTAATGTGTTTTTCATGCGTTTCTCCTTTTTAAGGACCAAAAGGCAGTTAAATAAACAACCAAAAGAAACCAAAGAACCTGAAAATCTCCTAAATCTTTAAAGATTATTTTCTCAGGTTTAAAGAAAAGGAATACTATATAATTTATAACTGGCTGAACGAGTACAAAAACAACCCCAACAATAAAAGCAAATGAAAAAGACTTTCCTCTTAGGTTTTCTATAAATTCGTCTTCAATTTTTTCTCTTGAAATTGTAACAATCAAAAGACCAAGAAGCATTGCCTTTTTCAAAATGTTTTTTAATAAATCAAAATTACCATCCAGTAATTTTGTGACTAAAATTAAAAGAAGAGATACCAAAAGAATACCCCAGCCTATCTTTTTACAATAATTAGGTAGTTTAAAATTGATGAGCCAATTCAACCTACGTTCTTCTCCTTCACATCTTTTTTGTTTGTTCATAATAAATAGTTTAATCAATTAATATAAGTTTGCTTAACAATAAGACAAATATACTATTTATTTTGTAAAACAAACTTTACATTTAAAAAATAATTTAAAATGAATAGATAATGCTAAAAAAATTATTGTTTAACCAAGATGGCTGTGGCTTTGTTGCCCGTTAGAAGATTCCATTCATAAGAAGCGAGAAGGTTGCCAATTTCATCGTAAATATTCAACTGTGCAGTGTTCGGGCCTGAAGATCCTTGGTTCAATGCTTCAAAATCTATTTTATTAAAGCCCGATTGTAGTGGAAGGTCAAAACCTCTAAAGCTACCTTCAAGTCTGGCTTGGGGTATCACAATTTCATCGTTTACATAAACACGTATCATATCGCCATCCACAAATTCATGATCGCGGTACATAATGGTGGCTGTTTTGGCAGTGGTCTTGAAATCGCCGAGATATTGGTCCTTTCCGTACTCTGGCTTTTCCTCTTTATCTTTTGTAAAGTATTTTGGGGGTTTGTTTGTGCCAGTATACTCCAACAATCCGTCCCCGTTTTGCATATCAATTTGATTTTCTTTTTCTTTTCCCAAGTCAGAATTGTTTGGTGTGTTGGGATTTTTTGTATTTGAAAGTGTTGGAGCCTTAACTGCTGGAATTTCAAATCCAGTAGGGCTGTCCATATTAGATTGTGAAGAATCAAACTGCACGGAACTATTTGGCAAATCTATTTGTGCAAATAAAGTTCCGGTAATTACAAAAAAACCAACTAAAAGAAATTTCTTCAACATAATTATAAAGTTTTCAAAAGTTCATAACAACAATTACACCAGAAATAGTGTACAAAATATTACAAATTGTTGTTAAATCTTTAAGAGGAAAATTATTTTTTTCTTTTTTGTTTTCCCCGCCAAATAAAAAAAAGTAAAACGGTACATAATGGCAAAACGATATAAATTATTATATCAGCGGGATTGGTCAAATCAATTGGTTTTTCACTTGGTTTTGGGACTTCTGTAGGTTTTTGAGCATATCCTGTTGTGGACATCACCAAAATCATTGAAATAAATATTTTTTTAAAATGCTTCATTTTCTTTTTTTTTCAAAGTAGGAAAAAAATTTGGACTATCAAATTTTAACAACTTGTGTTAACTATTTGGAAATTACCCTAAAATGTCTTACTATGCCGTGTTATTATAAAAAATAAAAAATAGATGAGACAACTTAAAATCACGAAGCAAGTAACCAACCGAGAAACCAAATCTTTAAACAGTTATTTACAGGACGTTAGCAAAATAGATTTGATTACAGCCGAAGAAGAAGTTGAGTTGGCACAGCGCATTCGTGAAGGAGATCAAAATGCTCTGAACAAACTGAGCAGAGCCAATTTACGATTTGTGATTTCCGTAGCAAAACAATACCAAAACCAAGGTCTAAGTCTTCCTGACCTTATTAATGAAGGAAACGTAGGCTTGGTAAAAGCCGCCAAAAGATTTGATGAAACCAGAGGTTTTAAATTTATATCCTATGCAGTTTGGTGGATTCGTCAGGCAATTTTGCAGGCTATCGCAGAACAATCAAGAGTTGTTCGTTTACCGTTGAACAAAATTGGTGATATTAATAAAATAAAAAAAGCCTCTATCCATCTTGAGCAAAAGTTTCAACGTATTCCAACAGCCGCCGAAATTGCCAAAGAGCTTGACTTCAGTGAATCTAAAGTAAAAAGCTCTTTGAAAAATTCAACACGAAGCCTTTCAATGGACGCACCATTTCAAGAAGGTGAAAACGACAACAATCTATATGACGTGCTCAGTTCTGGTGAAAGCCCAAACCCAGACAAAAGTTTGTTACACGAATCCCTCAGAATTGAAATAAACCGTGCTTTAGATACGTTAGCGCCACGTGAGGCTGATGTGGTAAAATTGAATTTTGGACTTTGTGGCCAGCCACCAATGACGCTTCAAGAAATTGGTGATACTTTTGATTTGAGTCGAGAACGCGTTCGTCAAATTCGTGAGAAAGCAATACGCAGACTGCGCCAAACATCAAAAAGCCATATTTTAAAGAAATATTTAGGTTAAAATTATTTTTTAAAAATTATAAAACGGGTTTTATTTCTGTGGTTATCTTTTTAAGAACAACTAACAACTCATATAGTCACAGAAATAAAGCCCGTTTTTCTATGCTTTTCTATTTCCAACATTTTTTCCATTTTGGAAATCTTTTCAGTTTATAAAAAAATTTTATATAATTGGAACTATACAAACACTTAGGTTTTAGGTATTTTTATACTTAATTATTAAAAACATATTATGTCAAAAGAAAAATTCTCAATACAAGATTCAATTTCAGGTTTGTGGGACAAATTGGATGGCTGGCTTGATGCCATCATATTAAAGCTTCCAAACTTCGCCGTTGCCGTATTGGTAATGATTATCTTTTATTTTATTGCCAAAGGACTAAAGAAGCTTTCCTATAAAGTACTTTTCAGAAAAATCGCAGATGAATCTGTTAAACAGATGCTTGCCAAAATTGTATATGCGATAGTAGTTCTTATTGGCTTTTTTGTAGCATTGGGAGTTATGCAACTGGATAAAGTATTAACATCCGTCCTTGCTGGAGCTGGTGTCGTTGGTTTGGCTATTGGTTTGGCACTCCAAGGAACTTTAAGCAATACATTCTCTGGCTTGATGCTTTCCTTTTTACCAAAAGTGCGCATTGGTGATTTTATTGATGCACAAGGCAAAAGTGGCTATGTGGATGAAATAAACCTAAGAAACGTAACTATTCGCCAAACCGATAATGAATATGTTGTAATTCCGAATTCAGTTTTTATAGAAAACCCATTTACCAACTATTCTTGGTCAGAACGTTCGCGCATTGAAGTAAGCTGTGGCGTGGGCTATGAAAGCAATCTTCAAAAAGTGGAAGACTTAGTAGTTAAGGTTATGTCTGAAAATTTTGAACAACAAGAAAACGAAGGGGTTGAATTCTTTTTTACCGAATTTGGCGATAGTTCAATTAACTTTGTTACACGCTTTTGGATTGAAAGCACAAAGCCAAAACCAAAACTGGAAGCACAACACAAGGCCATTAAATTAATCAAGAAAAACTTTGATGAAGCTGGAATCAATATTCCTTTCCCTATTCGCACATTGGATTTCGGAAAGAACAAGTTGCAGATGGCTCCAAATAAAGAGGAATAAATGCACTTTAATCAAAACTATCTTTTAATAGATTTAAAATGAAAAAATTACTTAGAATTCTAATTGCTGGTTGGGGAGCAAAAAAAATTGGTGGCGGAAAATGTGGCTGTTTTGGCACCATCATTGTTTTCATAATTCTTTATTGGTTGTTGGGCTACGTTTTCAAATTATTCTAACAAACATTTATTAACAAAACAATAGCATTCATTAACTAATTTTTTGGTGAGATGTGCGGTTATATTTGCATTACAAACCTTTAAAACTTAGTATTATGAAAAAAGCTATTGCACTAACCATGCTGGCAACAGCAATTTTTGCTACCTCATGTGTATCAAAAAAGAAGTATGTAGAAC
>JAGQYZ010000052.1 GCA_020435865.1 Aequorivita sp.
TAGAAATCGAGCCGTTTCGATTGTCTATGGTAATAGAAATCTGGGTTATTTCATTTCTTTCATTTCGTTCTACATTTTTATAGCTAAATGAAATATCTTCTATTTCATAGCTTTTTTGAAGTTCCGCCAGCTCTGAATCCGTAGTATTTTTAGTTATCAATTGTGAAGGTCCAGTAAAAGTGCTTTTTACTTGCGAATGATTATTTAATGCTTGAAGGCTATCTCTTCGATGTTGCATGCGCCGTTTCATTTCAGCCCTTCTTTCTGCCATTTCCTTTTCCATTTGCGCCTTCCTTTGTTTCATTGCTTCGCTGCGGGCATCATTGGAATTTTCGTTATTGTCTGAAATTTGACCACTACTTCCTTGGTTTATAAATGCTTGATTTGAACCTCCTGCGCTTTTAACCGAAATGCGATTATTTTCTGAAACGATAATTATATCATTTATGGGTTTCTTGCTGCTTACGCTGTACTTGCCGGAATTGTTATTCTTATCTTTGTAGCTAATAGTAATAGAAATAATTTCAGAGTTATTGTTATAAACAACGTTTGAATATTCAAAACCCAATCCTTCATCTGCCATTGTTTTTTTTATTTTTTCAAGCTCTTCTCGAGTTGTGTATTTGGTAATTTTTATGATTTTTTGGCCTACGGTTACAAGCTCATTTTTTAAATTTTGAGAACGTGTATTTGCGCTGAAGGAAAGTAATGCAAAGCCGAAGAGCACTAAAACCGAGGAAAAATAAATTTTTTGAACAGCTCTCTTAATATTGGTTTTCATAATTATAACTATTAAAAATTAATTTAAAATTTAGAATTGGGGATTTTTAAGTAAGGCGTAATTAAGAGGGGATAGTAACAAATATACAACTAATTCTTTGTTGCATTTAGTATCTTCGCGGCATTTATATTTTCTATGGATTATCTATTGGTATTTTTAGGATTGCTATTGTTAGTGGTAGGGGGAGAGTTTTTGGTACGCTCCTCAGTGGCCCTTTCTTTTAAGCTTCACCTCTCAAAAATGGTGATTGGGCTCACGGTGGTTTCTTTTGCTACTTCTGCTCCAGAACTTTTAGTAAGTCTTCAGGCAGCACTAAACGGTTTTTCAGATATTTCCTTGGGAAATGTAATTGGTTCGAATATTGCCAATATTGGTTTAGTACTCGGTATTACTGCAATTATTTCACCTTTGGCCATTGATAAAGATTTTTATAAACTGAATTGGCCCGTGATGATGATTCTTTCCATGGGCCTGTATTTTATTTTGAGAAGCGGCCCCGAGATTTCCCGTTCCGAAGGAATTGCTTTGTTACTTATGCTTTTCGTTTACCTCTGGGTTCTAATTAAGAAGGCGAAAAAAGCAAGGGGAACAATGCCTGTTGATGATAGCATTGACGAAGGCTTGTCTAAAGCTTCAAATTTCAAGATAATTGTTTGGTTATTAATTGGTGGAGTTTCTCTATACTTGGGAAGTGAACTTCTCGTAAGCAGTGCAATTAACATTGCGAAGGATTTTGGTGTTAGCGAACGCGTGATTGCCGTAACGATGATAGCTGTTGGAACTAGTATACCGGAACTAGCTGCTTCCGTAATCGCTGCACTAAAGAAAGAAAAAGCTATTTCACTTGGTAATCTTATTGGTTCCAATATTTTCAATATATCGTCTGTATTGGGTATTACAGCTATAATCCAGCCTATTGCAGTAAAAAGCAAAGAGGTGCTTACCAATGATATTTTTTGGATGATTGGTTTTGCAGCAATTCTGCTTCCGTTAGCATTTCTTCCGAAATCCTACCAACTTGGGCGAAAAAGAGGGATTGTATTAGTTGTTGCCTATGCTGTTTTTATAGGAATGACTATTCTAAAATAATCTTTAATTTAGATTCACCCCTATATATTAAGGGGGTGTTGATAAGATTTTTATTGTTTTAAGCAAAATAATTGTTTTAATATAGGGGGTGTGTTCGTGTTTTTTATATTTTTGCGCTGTTAAACCATAAAAAAAAGAATATGTCCACTTTACGATTTCATGCCATTAAAGAGACCTTTAACAGGGTTCCCGTTTCAGTTACTGAACCAGAAAGACGCTCCGAGATCTTCGGAAAAAATGTATTTAATGAAGCTGCCATGAGGCAGTATCTTACTAAAGACTCCTTTAAAAGTGTAATGGATGCCATTGAAAATGGTTCCAAAATTGAACGTCATATAGCTGACCATATCTCTACAGGTATGAAGGAGTGGGCCATTGCAAAAGGAGCAACACATTACACACACTGGTTTCAGCCTTTAACCGGAGCAACTGCAGAAAAGCACGATGCTTTTTTTGAAACCATGGAAAACGGTCATGCCATTGAAAAATTTGGTGGAGGACAGTTGGTTCAGCAAGAGCCAGATGCTTCTAGCTTTCCAAATGGAGGAATTAGAAACACTTTTGAAGCCCGTGGTTATACGGCTTGGGATCCAACTTCACCGGCATTTATTTACGGAACCACATTGTGTATTCCAACCGTTTTTGTAGCCTACACTGGTGAAGCTTTAGACTATAAAACTCCCTTACTTCGTGCACTACAATCGGTTGATAATGCTGCAACTGCTGTTGCAAAGTATTTTGATAAAAACGTAACTAAGGTGAATGCTACTTTAGGGTGGGAACAGGAGTATTTTTTGGTTGATAGTGCTTTGGCTGCATCACGGCCAGATATTTCTTTGGCAGGAAGAACATTGTTGGGCCATTCTTCAGCAAAAGGGCAACAGTTAGATGATCATTATTTTGGTTCAATACCAACACGTGTTTTGAATTTTATGCGCCATTTGGAAACTGAGTGCATGCTTTTGGGTATTCCTGTTAAAACACGCCATAATGAAGTAGCACCAAACCAATTTGAATTGGCCCCGATTTTTGAGGAAACTAATTTGGCAGTGGACCACAACTCCTTATTAATGGACTTGATGCACAAGGTTGCAGATAAGCATAATTTTAAGGTTTTGTTTCACGAAAAACCATTTGCCAACGTAAACGGAAGTGGAAAACACAACAATTGGTCTTTGGCAACCAATACTGGTGTTAATCTACTTGGACCCGGAAGCACCCCAATGAAGAATCTTCAGTTCCTTACTTTTTTCATTTGTACACTTAAAGCGGTTAATGAATATGAGGAATTGATTAGAGCATCTATTGCTAGTGCTAGTAACGACCATCGTTTAGGCGCTAATGAAGCTCCGCCAGCAATCATTTCTGCATTTATTGGTTCACAATTAACCGAAGTATTGGATGAGTTGGAAAAAGTGACAAGCGGAAAACTATCGCCTCAAGAGAAAACAGACCTTAAATTAAATGTTGTTGGAAAAATTCCAGAAATATTATTAGATAATACCGATAGAAACAGAACTTCTCCTTTTGCTTTTACTGGAAACAAATTTGAGTTTCGCGCAGTAGGCTCTA
>JAGQYZ010000053.1:0-566 GCA_020435865.1 Aequorivita sp.
ACGTTGAACCCTGCTCAGAAAACACTTTCTATAAAACAACAAATTACCTATAAAAACACCTCCGGAGACACCCTTAAAGAAATCTATCTATTTGATTGGGCAAATAGTTTTTCATCTAAAACCACGCCGTTGGGCAAACGTTTTGCTGAAAATTATGAAAGTGCATTTCATTTTGAAAAAAACGAAGATCGTGGGAGAACTGACATAGAGAAAATATATAATAATTCCTATACCCCTATTCAATGGCAACGGGGTGATGCAGTTGATATTCTAAAAATCATTCCAGAAACTTCCGTAAAGCCCGGAGAAAGTTATGTTTTCAATTTAGAATATACCGTAAAGGTTTCTGATGACCGTTACACACGCTATGGGGTTAATAAATTAAATGATTACAAATTGCGCTATTGGTATATTACCCCAGCCGTATACAATGGTGAATGGCAGGTGTATAGTAATAAAAACACAGACGATTTATTTTTGGCACCTACGGAGTTTTCCATTACACTCCATCTGCCAAGGCAATATAATGTTACTTCAGATTTTGATGTGGTTTCAGAGAACGATTC
>JAGQYZ010000053.1:625-7857 GCA_020435865.1 Aequorivita sp.
TTGTATTTTGAAAAGAATACAAATTTTGAAACCATTGAAACCGATAAGCTAAAAATAGTAACCAACCTTCAAAATAGTAAGGTAAATCCCCCAGTGGAGGCTTTAATGATTGATCGGGTTGTTCGATTTTTAAATGAAAAGCTTGGGCCTTATCCTTTTGACAAAATGGTCATCAGTGAGATAGACTACAAAACCAACCCTGTTTACGGTCTTAACCAGTTGCCCAGCTTTATCAGTCCATTTCCAGATGGTTTTGAATATGATATGGAGCAATTGAAAACCATAACCCGCCATTATATTGACAATACAGTAATACTGAATTCCCGCAAGGATTTTTGGCTGCAGGATGCGCTGCAGATTTATTTAATGATGGAATATGTGGATACCTATTATCCAAAAATGAAGATGATTGGCAATTTGAGTAACTGGTGGATTATCCGCTGGGCACACCTTGCAGACCTTGAGTTCAATGATCAATACCCGATATTGTATATGAATATGGCACGAGGAAACATTCAACAATCGCTAACAACACCAAAGGATTCTTTGTTGAAATTTAATATGAACATTTCTACTGGTTATTATGGAGCAAGTGGCTTAAAATATTTGGGGAATTATTTGGGAGACGATGTTTTGAACAAAGGCATAAAAGACTTCTATACAGAAAACAAGTTGAAACCAATAAATTCATCAGATTTTGAAGAATTTCTTTCTGAACGAACAGCCCTCCCTATCAATTGGTTTTTTGAAGATTTTGCTGATACCCGATCTACAATTGATTTCAAAATAAATAAGGTAGAAAAGAAAGGAGATTCTTTGAAAATTTTTATAAAAAACAATCGAAAAACAGCGCTTCCCGTGTCTTTATATGGTCTCAATAATAAAGAGATAGTTTATAAAACCTGGACAAAGCCCATTGATAGCGTTTCCGCAATTACCATCCCGGCACAAAACATTAAGAAATTGGCGCTGAATTACCAAGCAGAAATCCCTGAATACAACCGTAGAAATAACTTTAAGTCCGTAAATAACTTATTAAACAAACCCTTACAGTTTCGATTATTCCAAGATGTTGAAGACCCAAATTATACCCAGTTTTTCTTTATGCCAATTTTTGAGTATAACCTTTATGATGGCGTTTCTGCAGGACTTCGGCTTTACAATAAAACAGTGCTGCCAAAAGCAGTACATTACAGTTTAGAGCCACAATTCGGGTTTCGTTCTAAAACACTCGTCGGTAGAGCATCCATAACTTATACACAAACATTAAATGAAGGTAAGCTTTATGCAATGCGCTATGGTTTTAGCGGAAATTATTATTCCTTTGATCGCGGATTATTCTACAAACGTTATACGCCATATATCACTTTTGCATTTAGAAATGATGATTTGCGGGATAATGAAAAACAATTCATCAATATTCGCAATGTAAACGTATATCGAGATAAGGATCCAAAAAATCCAAATCAGGAGCCAAATTACAGCGTTTTTAATTTGCAATATGTGTATTCTAATCCAAACCTTATCAATTATTTTAGGAGTGTTGTAGATTATGAAATTTCATCAAAGTTTAGCAAGCTTTCCATAAATGCTGAATATCGTAAACTCTTTTTGAGTAATCGGCAGTTGAATCTAAGATTCTTTGCAGGAGCATTTCTTTTTAATGATACGCGTGAAAATGAGGATTTCTTCAGTTTTGCTTTGGACCGTCCTAATGATTATCTTTTTGATTACAATTATTATGGTCGGAGTGAAGACACGGGTCTCTTTAGCCAACAATTAATTATTGCTGAAGGTGGTTTTAAATCGCAATTAGAACCAGCTTTTGCAAACAGCTGGATAACAACCGTTAATGCAAGTACCAATATTTGGAAATGGATTTATGCTTATGGCGATGTTGGATTAGTTCACAATAAGGCTCGAGGCACAAATGCTGTTTTTGATAGTGGTATCCGCCTTAGTTTGGTAGCCGATTATTTTGAACTTTATTTTCCTGTTTATTCCAATTTGGGCTTTGAGCCAAGCTTACCACATTATGACGAAAAAGTTCGATTCATTGTAACCTTAAGCCCAAGAACGCTATTAGGGCTTTTTACACGAAGATGGTATTAAGCTTACAAGAGTTATTAATTATTTATAGTCATTAAGAATTTCCAAAAACCTTTCATGCATTTCATTGGTATAGTCTAAATGCGTCACAATACGAAGTTTTCCTTGACCCATTCCGCTAATTTTTATATTTTTTTTAAGTAGGTCATCTATAAACTTTTCTTCTGAAATACCTTCAGAAAGATAAAAAATCACAATATTCGTTTCGGTTGGTTCTACTTTTTTGATATATGATTGCTTTGCAAGTGTTTTCGAAATCTCTAAAGCTTTTTTATGGTCATCAGCCAAGCGCTCCATGTTGTTTTCCAAAGCATAGATTCCAGCAGCAGCCATAAAACCTATTTGGCGCATACCGCCACCCAGCACTTTGCGTACGCGCATGGCTTTTTTCATTATCTCTTTTTTCCCAAGTAAAACGCTCCCCATTGGTGTACCCATGCCTTTGCTTAAGCAAACCGAAATAGTGTCGAAAATATTTCCATAATCCTTCGGATTTTCCTTTTTGGCAACTAAGGCATTCCATATTCTTGCTCCGTCTAAGTGAAACCCTAAGGAATGGCTATCACAAACTTTTCGTATTTTTTCAATTTCAGAAAAATCATAACATGCACCACCGCCTTTATTGGTTGTGTTTTCCAGACAAACCAAACTAGTGAGCGGACTGTGGTAAAAATCGGGTGGGTTTATATTTTCTTCTACTTGGGCAGCAGTAATCATACCGCGATTGCCGTCAATTAGCTTGCAAGAAACACCACTATTAAAGGAAACACCACCGCCTTCATAATTATAAACATGCGCCCATTTGTCTGCAATCAACTGCTCGCCTGGCTGTGTGTGCATTTTTATTGCAGCTTGGTTTGCCATACTTCCTGTTGGAAAAAAAAGTGCAGCGTCCATCCCAAACATTTTCGCCAATTTTTGTTCCAGTTTGTTGGCCGTAGGGTCTTCTTTATACACATCGTCTCCCACTTCTGCATTCATTATTGCTTGCATCATTCCAGGTGTAGGTCGGGTTACGGTATCGCTTCTTAAATCTATGTTCATAGTCTAGTTTTCTCTAAAAAATTTTCCGTTTTCTTCAAAATGCTTTATCATTTCCGAGATGTCTTCATCGAGCTTTATCAATGCCAAGGAATTGTTATATTCAGCATTTACATTTTTATATTTGGAATCGTTGGTCAAATCAAATTCCTTAAAGCTTTTTTCAAAAGCGCTTCCCTCAAAAACAAATTTATACGTTTTGTGGCAGGATTGTACAGACATATTTCCAAAGGCATTGTTGTCTACCTTTTCACCTTTATATGGCTTCACATCTTCTGTTTTTAATTCTTGCTTCTCCTTTAGCGCCTTCTTAATATTTTTGCTAATACCAATAGGAATAGGCATAAAACTTCCACAATTGTCAAATTTCTGAACCTTCATTCTATCTTCTCCATCTTTCCAAAAAACGTACACAGCATAATATGTTGATTTCGAGGCGCAGTGACTTCCATCAGGCATTACGAATATTTGGATGTTACCATCACAATAATCTTTCCTGTAAAAATATTCAGGATTTTCCTGCATTTCAAGTTCTGCCATTTTCTGTGCAACCAATGAATCAACAAAGGCTTCGTCATTTTGGGCAAACACACTACTGATTATTATTAATGCAAAAAAGAGCAATAGGTTTTTCATATTTAAAAATTTTACAAGGATACAATTACTTCAGAAATACATATTTCTAAGAAAGTATAAAATTAGCCGAAAAATTCGTTCGGCTCACGAAGTTAATAGTATTTTTGCTGAAATTCTTACCTAAAATATGATTACAATAGACCAAATCAAAGACCTTAAGACACGGTTAGATGCCTTGAGGCGATATCTTTGACATTGCTGGAAAAAGCATAGAGATTACCAACGACGAAGAAAAAACCTTCGACCCCAACTTTTGGAACAACCCCCGCGAGGCAGAAGCTTTTATGAAAGTACTGCGAACAAAAAAGAAATGGGTTACTGATTTTGAAACTGCTACAAACCTTACTGAAGAAGCCGAAATCCTGCTCGATTTTTACAAAGAGGGAGAAGGAAAAGCTGAAAATGTTGATAGCGCTTTTGAAAAAGCAGAAAAAGCAATAGAAGCATTGGAATTCCGCAATATGTTAGGTGAAGAAGGTGACGATATGAGCGCCGTGCTTCAAATTACAGCTGGTGCTGGTGGAACCGAAAGCTGTGATTGGGCACAAATGCTCATGCGGATGTACCTGATGTGGGCTCAAAAAAATGATTACAAAGTAAAGGAACTCAACTTTCAAGCAGGCGATGTGGCCGGTGTAAAGACAGTAACGCTGGAAATTGAAGGCGAATATGCTTTTGGCTGGTTGAAAAGCGAAAACGGCGTACACCGCTTGGTACGTATTTCTCCTTTTGATAGCAATGCAAAGCGGCACACAAGTTTTGCAAGTGTTTATGTATATCCGTTGGTTGATGATACCATTGAGATTGAAATAAATCCAGCCGATATTTCTTGGGACTTTGCCCGAAGCAGTGGCGCTGGAGGGCAAAACGTAAATAAGGTTGAAACAAAAGCCATTCTTACCCACCACCCTACCGGAATTGTAATTCACAATAGTGAAACGCGTAGCCAATTGGACAATCGCGAAAAAGCGATGCAGATGCTTAAATCGCAATTATACGAAATTGAATTGCGTAAACAACTTGCCCAACGTGCCGAAATCGAAGATAGCAAACTCGCTATTGAATGGGGTTCACAGATTCGTAACTATGTTTTGCATCCTTATAAATTGGTTAAAGACGTTCGTACAGCCCATGAAACCGGGAACACCGACGCTATGCTTGATGGAGAAATTGATGAGTTTTTAAAGGCTTATTTGATGATGACTGGACAGAAGGAGAAGAAAGACGAACTATAGAATAAAAAGATTAAAAAAACAAAGGGAACAAGATTTGAAAAAATCTTAGTTCCCTTTGCATATCATAATTCCTTCTGTTGGCATTATCCGTTTCGAAGTTTTACGGGTTTATTCTCAGCTGATTGAAACTTAAGCACCCCGATATGATATCATATAAAATTACAAAAAAGAATTATTGAACTACCTCTATTTCAAAATTTTAACATGTATTTTTCACTCACGTTTTCTGCACAAAACATCTGTGGCCCAGAAAGTCAACAATAATATCAAGAATATTCCGCAAATATATTTAGCGGGTTCCAGCCCTCCATCACCAATACCTATAAAACCAATAACTCCAAAGACTATGGCCAAAATAATATATGTTGCTTTCCAATGAAGCATAACAAAGAAATTGGTTTTGATTGTGAATTTAGTACGGAACTAAAGTTAAAACATTTTTTGTTAATTTTAACAAAAAAAATAACAATTTTAACACAAAATGTTAATTACCAATAACTTTAAAATAATTTTTGGCGGAAATAAATGTTCCTTCATCTGTATAACCTTCCAAAGTGATTTCAAATACACCTAAAACATCTGATGTATAAAAAGAAGTAACATAGTCTTTTTCATCAAGTGCTACATTGGGTTGCCAAAGTAATTGTGTCCTATAATCAGGAATTCTTGAAAATGCTAATTTATCACTATAATCAGCTTTGTATTGTTCCTTTTTCTTAACTGCGGGCGGTAAATTCAATTCCTCAATATAATCTTTTGATAGTGTAGGCATAAAATTACCCTTTTTGGTTTCCACAGCGATAATACCACTATATATTTTAGGGCCGTAACGATAAGGTTGTGTAATAACGCGAATGCTTTTAATTTCTCGTGCGTTGTAGTTTATAAGGTCTTCGTTGTTCTGGATTTGCATTCCATCCATTAGTACCAAAGGCGGAATATCATTAAATTTTGCAATTCCATTTGGATCGTAATCATTGTTTATTAAAAACCTACTATTTTCAGCCGTGCCGCGAACAGCAGCAAGGGTAATAACTTCAATAAAAGTCTCCCTAACTGTTGGGAAACGGGTGTAATCATCAAGCAAAAAGACGTTTCCTAAATTATCATAGAATGCAGGATTAATTTTGTTGCCCAAAATACTGTCTTTTTTAATTTCAAAATACGCATTCTCTACCTGAACTTGCACACTTCGTTCTTCTAGCCAATCTTTTAAATTTGGATCTAACATTATTAATTTCGCATTGGTCCCACCCAAGTCAAAATCTTTTTTGTCCATAACAAGCGTAAAATTGGCTGCATTCTGTTCAGAATCATTTAATTGCACAATACTCATTTCAGCATCATACCCTTCAGCTACTGAAAAGAAAAATCTTCCATTTGCATCTGTCTTTGCCATTTTAAAGATAAAATCTTTTCCAGGTATGGTGAGTGAAACTTCTTTGTTAGCAACTGGGCGGCTATCAGTTTTGGAAATTACGACGCCTGAAATTAATTCACCGCGAATTTCAGGGACGTAAAATATTCCCGAAGGCACATCTTTCAATTTTATTGGGGCATTACCCGAAATTTCAATTGGATTTATTTTTCTGATTGAAAGCGCATAGTTTCCACCAATATAACCTAAACGATTTTCAATATTCAAGGTTACTTTTTCGCGTAAGCCATACGCTTGCTTGTTTGAAGTGATTTGGATTCTTTCGGCGCTTTTCTCTTTAACAGAATAACCCATATCAGCGTTTGGAGCAAATTTCACTTTAATAGTATCTGCAGATTTCTTTATGTCATTTGGTTTTATGAAGGTATTTATGATGTAGATATGCTTTTGAAAATAAGCATCCTGTGTATTATTTCTTGAAAAATTGGTATAACCAATCAGTTTGTAAACTCCTGTTTTTAATGTTGAGGGAATAAAAAAATCACCATTCGCTGTTCCGTTTTCAACTTTGAGTTTATGACTGAAAACCACGGAATCGTTTTCATTCCTCATAGAAACATACAATACCTTGCTGAGTTTGCTCGCTTTATTGGCCGCATCCAGATTGAAGGCTTTGTACTGTAGCAACTCACCAGCCAACAATACGTTGGAATTGATGGAGAGCGTAACTTTTTCCTTAGGAAAAACCGTTATATCTGCCGATACATCTTGCTTCGGAATTTGTGCTTTTGCCACAAAACCGAAAATAATAAACAATATGAAAAATAGTTTTT
>JAGQYZ010000054.1 GCA_020435865.1 Aequorivita sp.
CCACGACCAATAAGTTGGTCAGCACCTGAATTGTCCAAAATGGTTCGTGAATCTATTTTACTAGTTACTCTAAAGGCAATACGCGCAGGAAAATTTGCCTTAATAATACCAGTAATTACGTTTACCGAAGGTCGCTGTGTTGCAACTATCAAATGGATTCCGATGGCACGTGCTAGTTGTGCTAGCCTCGCGATTGGAGTTTCCACTTCTTTTCCTGCAGTCATAATCAAATCGGCAAATTCATCAATCACCAAAACGATATAAGGCAAAAATCGGTGTCCTTCATTAGGATTCAGCTTACGGTTTTTGAATTTGACATTGTACTCTTTTATGTTGCGCACCATCGCATCTTTAAGCAAATCATAACGCGCATCCATTTCAATACAAAGTGAATTTAACGTATTGATTACCTTAGCTGTATCAGTTATAATAGCTTCTTCGGTATCGGGAAGCTTTGCCAAATAGTGACGTTCAATTTTATTAAAAAGTGTAAGTTCTACTTTTTTAGGGTCCACCAAAACGAATTTCACTTCGGCGGGATGTTTCTTGTAGAGAAGTGATGTGAGCACTGCATTTAAACCAACCGATTTTCCCTGCCCAGTTGCGCCTGCCATAAGCATATGAGGCATTTTTGCAAGATCCACCACAAAGGTTTCGTTGCTTATGGTTTTTCCAAAAGCAATGGGAAGCTCCATTTCAGCATTTTGAAATTTTGCAGAAGCAATTACTGAACGCATGGAAACAACCTTTGGGTTTTTATTCGGAACTTCAATACCAATGGTTCCGCGACCAGGAATAGGTGCTATAATACGAATTCCTAATGCTGAAAGCGAAAGCGCAATATCATCTTCAAGATTTTTAATTTTTGAAATCCGAATTCCGGCATCGGGCACAATTTCGTAAAGTGTTACTGTGGGTCCAACGGTGGCTTTAATGTTTGCAATTCCTATTTTGTAGTTGTTAAGGGTTTCAACAATTCGGTTTTTGTTTTCCTCAAGTTCTTCTTGGTCTATCGTTATTCCACCACCTGCCGTATGATCGCGCAATAATTCTATACTTGGAAATTTATAGTTGCTTAGTTCCAGTTTTGGATCAAATTCGCCAAAATCCTTTACCAGTCTTTCACTTATGTTTTCAATCTCTTCTTCCTCAGGAGCTTGTTCCACTTCCATCGCCACATCTCCTTCTAAATCAGACTTAAGGATTATTTTTTCTGGTGGGGGTGAAGTTACTTTTTCTTCAATATAGGGCTCGGAAAAGTCTTCTTCATCTTCGGTTTCGATTTCACTTAGGGTATCTTTTTCCTCGGAAACAAATTCTGAAGCAATTTGTTTTTTGGAGCTTTTAAATGCACCGATTGCCATTTCAGGTGTTAGTTTCAAACGTACAACCAAATAAACAATTAGTACAAAAACCATAACGAGTAAGGCGCCAACCAAACCAAGATAATCTTGCATTAGGTCATTCGTTTCATAACCTATAATTCCGCTGAAAATGGTAGTTTTTTCTCCAAAGAATCCAAAAAATACAGAAATCCAAAGCATCAGTAACAATCCCCAAAACCAAAATTTAGTGAGCTGTTTTTTGGCGTAATCAAAAAAGTAATAAACGCCTGTAAGTGTTACAAGAAATGCAAAAATAAAAGCGGAAATCCCGAAACCGTCATAAATAAAGAAATGGGCCACATTGGCACCAAACTTATTGAGCCAGTTTTTTGTTTGTAGTTCGCGTTCTGCCAATATACCAATTTCGCTCTGGTCAGCCTGCCAAGTAAAAAAGTAGGAGATAAAGGAAAAAAGTAATGCCAATCCCAACAAAAACAAAAAACTACCCAAAAGTATTTTCTGTTGTTTGGATAACGAAAAACTTATTTTTTTGCGCGAGGTAGTGGTAGTAGTTTTTTTCTTTTTGGCCATTAATGGAGCTATTGTCTCTTCAGCAAAAATACAAATATCAACGAGGAAATTTCAAATTACAAAAAACAAATTCCAAATAAATCTCAATTGGAAAAATTCAAAATTCAAATTTTTGTTTTTAAGACTTTCCGGGATGTTTAAAATTTTAAAAAAAATGAAGTGAAAAGTTCCAAATTACAAACTGTTACTACCTTTTGAAAACGTAATATTTTAACTCAGCAGATTGTACCTAACTATGAGTTTTCCATTGCGTTCCCACTGAATCCAACCTTTTCCCACGGTTTTAAAGTCCCCGTCCAAAAGAAGAACCTGCATCCATTCGTCTTTTATTTGTATTGCTCTCATAAATTCGTGTGGGATGTTTATTTCACCAGATGCCTCAAAAGAACGCACCCGTATTTTTTCCTTGGAACCTTGTGGAAATTCAATGGAATTCATACTTAATAAAAACTCAGGCCAATAAATTACCTGACCCGCACGCCTATCTATGTATGTGGTTTGACCGTTCGTTTTGTTTACCGTTACTTCAATAAAATACTCGGTAACGCTTATAATCTTGAAATAGAGCATATCATAATCCATTTTTAAAATTTCCGGTACCAACCAAGGCGGTGCTGTGGCAATTTCAAACTGATTGTATTTGTTACGTTTAAAGGTTATACTGTCATACGGTGTATGGTCCATCAATGATTTTTCCAAGTTGAGGTTTCCATAGAAATAGAGCACGGAATTTTCATAAAAGTTTGGTGCAAAAAATCCCATACCCATTTCATCACTTACAATTGGATTTTTAATTACTATTGGGTTAAACAGTTCATTTTTGTTTAATATTGACATCCCTAGGGGCTCTGTTTGCTCAGTAGGAGTAGTTGGAACAGGTTTAAACTGTTCCTTGGTCTCAAGACGCTCCTTTTGCCTTTCCTTGAATTGGTAATATTTGTGTCCAAAGGCTGCCAAAAGGAGTATCAATAAAACATAATTTATTTTAACGATAACTTTAGTATTAACAAAATAAGCAATGAAGAATGAAGCTATAAAACCAATTCCGCCAAAAAGTACACCATAACCCACAACTATCGCGCCGCCTGCCAAGCCTTGATTTTTACCAGCTTCAATTGCTCCAGCAAAATATAGCCCAAGAATGAAGCAAGCAAAAAGCATTAAAATGTAAAAACCAATATTTGCCAGTTTCAATAGTTTTTTCATCATTAAAAATGTATGGTTTTGGTGAGTGTTTCACCTTTTTTAACTTCAATGGTTATGGTCTGCGGTTTTCTGTCCTTATAATTTCCAAGAGGGGCAACTTTTACCTTATATGTTCCTGGGTTTAGCAAAAATTCTTTTCCTCGATTATATGTGCGGCCTCCCGCAACGTTCTTTCCAGATTTCATTTCATCAATTGTCACTACACTGTCTATTGAATTTCCATCGCCTTTTGCATCTATAAAAGCGGTGCCCGTTGTAAAATTATAAGATATAAGCTTTATACCACTTGCGTCAACTTTTACGTTTTCAATTTCCGTATAGGTATCCATACCTTTCATATCAACCAATGCTTGAATGGTAACTTTATAAATTCCCGGGTTAACTTCTACTTCCTTTGGTTCTTGATAGGTGCGTAAGGATGCTGCAGTTTTACCGTCCTGATCCAATATTTTTACCATACAGTCCCAATTTTTACCATTGTTAGTTGTAGTAATGCCTATTTTTCCACCATCAAAACTAATGGTTTGGTGTACAATTTTATCTTCAAAACTTTGTATTCCTTCCACAGTAACCATTTTTACATCACTTCCTTCGAGCGGAGCGACTTCAAAATTGTATTTACTTGGTGGTAAATAAAAGTATGCCGTATCTTGATAGGTACGAACACTAATAGGATCACGTTTTGCAATAACATCATAGGCTTTTACCCAAGCGTCAATAGCAATGCCATTTTTAACAGCATATACCGATACATTTCCTTTGGGCTTGTCTATAGTTTCTGAAGTGGCTTCATTTAAAACATCTCCCAATCCACTAGCATCTGCTGCATCGTAATAATTTCCATCTCCAGCATTGGCAGCACATTTAAGTTGTTCGGTTTCACCTGCTTTGAGTCCGAAACCAATAATATGCAATCTAAAATCAATTCCTTCTTTTTTTGCTGCTTGAACCACATCGCAAATATTTCCGTCACACGATTCGATACCATCAGTCACCAAAATGATAGTGGCTTTCTTTTTTGAAGATCGAAGCTTGTTAATTACTTGAGTAGCAGAATAAGCAAGAGGTGTCATTCCCAAAGGCTTTATTCCTTTTAATGCTGAATTTACTTGAGCCTTTGTTCCTGTCGCAACATCTACCAAAAATTCAACATCTTTACAATCTCCTTTTTTTCGGTGCCCGTAGGCCACCAAACCAATTTTTTGATTTTCAGCAAGATTATCAACAGAAGAAGTTAAAACACTGGACGCAATTTCCATTTTGGTTTTTCCTTGCATTTGGCCCCACATAGAACCGCTGGCGTCATAAATAAAGATAATGGGTGATGGGATTTCTGGGGCTTGTTTGGTTTGCGAATTGCTTTGGAAAGAGAAAAGCAACAGGACTAAAATAAAGGCTAATTGTTTCATAATCAAATAATTTGGCTGTAATAAAGTTAGTGAAATTTATTTGGAAATAAACTTACGGACAAATCAAAGAGATTTCAATTACCCGTTTGGGTGGTTTTTGCCACCTCGCCCCCTGAAGAGGAATTCTTGTGAAATTAATTAAAACTTCGGAATATAGATAATACAACCAATTATAATGGCAGTAATCGCAGCGAAGAAAACCGCACCGGCAGCTACATCTTTTATAAAGCCTATTTTATTGTGAAAGTCAGGATGTACAAAGTCAGCAATTTCCTCGGCAGCTGTGTTTAGGCCTACGATGCTCATTACCAGACCGATAGCTAAAATCTGGAGCATCCATT
>JAGQYZ010000055.1 GCA_020435865.1 Aequorivita sp.
GATGTAATTGAATAAATACCATGTTCTTGTTTGTTATTCAAAGATTCAAAAAATAATCTTAGAAATCCAAATAATTTTATTGATTACCCAAAATAATTGGCATTCCCGAGTCTCCGCTACCAATCACCACAACTTTGCTGTTAGGCGATTCGGCCAACTTGATAGTTGCCTCAATTCCTTTGTCCTGAAGGATTTTATCTGTCAATGAAGCACTTAATATTCTGTTGGCATCTGCCTTACCTTGCGCTTCAATACGTACTTTTTGTGCTTCTTTGTCTGCTGTTACCAGTCTAAATTCATATTCCAAAGATTCCTGCTCCTGTCTTAGTTTTCTTTCAATCGCTTCTTTTATGGTATTTGGCAATGTTACGTCCCTAACCAAAACCTCATTCAGCTGAATGTATTGGTTGTCAAGAATCTTTTTTGTTTCGTGGAATATTTCATCTTGAATAGCATCTCTCTTACTGCTGTATAGCTGTTCTGGCGTATAACGACCAACAACACTACGGGCAGCACTTCGTATAGCAGGCTGAATAACGCGTTCCAAATAATTTTCGCCACGTTCTTGGTGTAGCTTTCCTAAATCTGCATAAATAGGTTGATACCAAGCAGAAGCATCAATCTGTATTTCTAGCCCATTGGAAGAAAGCACCTTCATTTTTTCAAAGAGTTCCTGTTGACGAACTTCATATTCAATCACTTTATTCCACGGCGCAATAATGTGAAACCCTTCACCAAGTGGTGGTTCATCTGTTACCACACCATTTCCGAAAGTTTGATAAAGCACTCCGGCTTCACCAGCTTTAATGGTGACTGATGATTTTGCGACAATGATGATCAATAAAATAATCCCGATAATAACAGGAATTGTAAGTTTTGGTAGTTTTTCCATTGTAAAAGTATTTGGATTGTTAGATAAGGCCATTGTATTTTCTAATAAACCATTCTGCGGCAAGTGCAAGAACGATTATTGCAAGGAGCTGTTTCCAATCGATTAAAGGTACTACTTTTTGCTCGCTTCTCTCAATGTTTTGAAAATTAGTATTTTCAATCAAGGCTTTAATTAAAGAATCACTTTGTGTTGTATAATAGCTTTTTCCGTTCGTATTTTGAGCGATTCGGTCAAGTTTTGATACATCAGCATTTAAAAATTGTTGCTCTACATTGAAATCTAAAATAGTAAAGCTCCCACTGCTTGAAACTGTTTCGTTTGCTGCGGAAACTGTAAAACTATATTCGCCTGCAGGAAGGCTATTCAAATCCACTTCATAATAATTGTTTCGCAAAAGCATTGGAAAAACACTTTGCTTTTCTGTTTCGGTGTTTTTTACTGAAATATTCAAGGAGGCGCGATTGTCAAACACATAATTTTTGTCAAAATATTGTGCAGAAATTTTGATAGGGCTATTGTTGTAATAAAACGTTTCCGAAGATATCTCCAGCCTACCTCTGCGCTTGTTGGAAGCCAAATATTGAACAAGGTTTCCTATGAAATCATCAAAACTTTGGAAGCTTTCCGTTTCCAAAAAACTGCGAGCACGCCAACGCCAGAAGCCTTCTCCATCCCAGATTGCGTCGCGTTTGCCGTTTATTTCCATAGTTGCGAGCAATGGGTTTCCGTTTGAAATTCCGCTTACGGTTTGCTTCAACATTACTTCATTTGGCACACTGACAGTCAAAGCTCCAAACTCTGTATGAAGCGGGGGAAAATCTTCAAAACCAATATCTTCCACAGCAAAGGTGCCGTAATTGTTATTCAGTTCCGCTTGTATATCTTCGCTTTGGTTGGAACCTTCTTTATTGTAATTGTCCTGTACGCCATTCAAAAAATACCAATCCGTTTGCAGTCCCGAGATTACCCAAGTATTTTTGTTCAACTTTTTAATTTCTGCGAATACCGATGCGAAACTTCTATCGGGTTGATAAAGGATTACAAGTTGGTAATCGTTTAGAATACCAACAGCTTCCGCAGGTTTTTTGAAAGAGACAGTACGCTGCTCGTTGCTTGTAATTGCTTTTTTAATCGCTCCTAAATCTGGATGGGTAATTTTATTAACCACCAAAACATTGGTGGCCTGATCTATTACTTCAACAGCGAACTGTTTGCTGTTATTGGTTTTATTCTTTTCATCTGCAAGCGGAAGTAGTTGTGCGGTGTATTTTTGAAGTCCGACGGAATTTGCTGGAAGCGTAAAATTTAATGTTTTTGAAGATTCATTTTCTGTAAATGAAACGTTTGTTCTATAAACGGTTACAGCTCCTTGAGTAACTACAAATTCAGAATTTACAGGGTTGGTGCCGCTATAGTTGAGAATGACTTCAACTGGGAACTGATTTTTAAGGAAAGCATATCGATTGGCGTTCAGTTGCCCAATTTTTAAATCGGTATATTTTATGGAATCGCCAAGAATTATAGGATAAATAGGGTTTTTAAAGGTTGCAGCAGTGAATTCATAATCGTTGCCCAATGTTTGGTTTCCATCGGTAATCAGAATTGTTGGCGCCGTTTGGTTTTTGAAAAGCTGATTTATTGAAGCAAGAGCTTTGGAAATATTTGTGTTTTTTTCGTTAAAAGAAAGGGAATCATTTTCGCGGAAATCACTTCCGAAGGAATAATAAGAAAGGTCGAATTTATCGTTTAGCGTACTGTTTTCTTTTAATTTTTGAAGCAACTGCGAAACATTTTCTTTTTGGTTCAACTCCCCCACTGAAGCTGAGTTATCAATAAGAACAGGTAGTTTCGGCTTTTCAATGGTATAGGTTTCACTTTTAAATTTTGGATTGATAATCAAAAGTAAAATAGAAAACAACGTGATGAAACGCAAAATTCCAAAAACCCAAGGTAGCGAGCCTTTTTGTTTTGACTTAAAGGCATACATAAAAACCGCCAAAGCAATTGACAGTACTCCAGCGATAATGATGTAAAGTATAGTTTCTGAGGTCACTAAAGTGGTTTCAGGTTTAAAGTTTTTTGGTTACTGTACTGAATGCTTACGTCAGCATTCCTCCATCAACGTTCAGCACTTGGCCGGTAACATAAGCGGAAAGATCACTAGCTAAGAAAACACAGGCATTTGCAATATCTTCCGGAGAACCGCCGCGTTTTAAAGGAATGGCATCGCGCCAACCTTGAACAGTAGCTTCGTCCAGTTTTCCGGTCATTTCGGTTTCAATAAAACCAGGGGCGATTGCGTTGCAGCGGATGTCTCGAGAACCCAATTCCAAAGCGACCGATTTTGTAAAACCAATAATACCTGCTTTTGAAGCCGCATAGTTGGTTTGTCCGGCGTTTCCTTTAACGCCCACAACGGAGCTCATATTGATGATGGAACCTTTGCGTTGCTTCAACATAGCGCGCTGCACGGCCTTGGTCATATTGAAAACCGATTTTAGGTTCACTTCAATTACTTTATCAAAATCTTCTTCGGAAATACGCATTAAGAGATTGTCTTTGGTAATTCCAGCGTTGTTCACAAGAATGTCTATACTTCCAAAATCCTTTATAACCTCTTCGGCTAGTTTTTGTGATTCCTCATAGGAAGCGGCATCACTTTTGTATGCTTTTGCCTTCACCCCAGTTTTTGAAACTTCATCGGCCAAAGCATTTGCAGCTTCTGCTGAAGCGCTATATGTGAAAGCAACATTTGCGCCGTGTTGTGCGAATGTTTCCACAATTCCTTTTCCTATTCCGCGACTACCGCCCGTTATTATTGCTGTTTTTCCCTCTAGTAATTTCATATTTCTAATTCGTGTTATGATGGTTGGTAAAAACCTTCAGGGTATGGAAAACCTTGCAGGTCTTATCGTATAGTTCAAATATAACAAAAGGTTGCGGGTTCTCCATAAAAAAAACCCTGTGAATTTCACAGAGTTTCTTTTGGATAATGTTGAAGGATTAGCCTAAAACTTCTTTTACTTTTTTTCCTATTTCAGCTGGGGAATCCACTACGTGGATACCACACTCGCGCATTACTTTTTTCTTGGCTTGTGCTGTGTCGTCGCTTCCACCAACAATTGCTCCGGCATGACCCATTGTACGCCCTGCAGGTGCAGTTTCACCGGCTATAAAACCGATTACAGGTTTTTTGATTCCGCTTTTTTTGTACCAATTTGCAGCATCTATTTCAAGTTGCCCTCCTATTTCACCAATCATTACCACTGCTTCGCTTTCAGGATCCAAGATCAACATTTCCAGAGCTTCTTTAGTTGTAGTTCCGATGATTGGGTCACCGCCAATTCCGATGGCCGTTGTGATGCCAAGACCTTGTTTTACAACTTGATCTGCAGCTTCATACGTAAGGGTTCCAGACTTTGAAACGATACCAACCTTTCCTTTTTTGAAAACAAAACCAGGCATAATACCAACTTTTGCTTCCCCTGGTGTGATAACGCCTGGGCAATTTGGCCCAATAAGACGACAATCCTTATCTTTCAAATAATCTGAAGCAGTAATCATATCTTTTACCGGAATTCCTTCTGTAATAGTTATAATTACTTTGATACCCGCATCGGCAGCTTCCATAATGGCGTCTGCAGCAAATGCTGGTGGCACAAAAATAATAGTTGTATCAGCACCCGTTTTTTCAACTGCTTCCGAAACGGTATTAAAAACTGGCTTACCCAAGTGCTCTTGCCCGCCTTTTCCTGGTGTTACCCCTCCTACAACATTGGTTCCGTATTCAATCATTTGTTCGGCGTGAAAAGTTCCTTCGCTACCTGTAAACCCTTGCACTATTATTTTTGAATTTTTATTTACTAAAACACTCATTTTTAATTATTTGTTGATTTCTATTTATATTGATTATTTAAAAAGAATATTGAATTTTTCTTTAGAATTGCCGCAAAGATACAGCTTTTGGTAAGGGTTTTAAAGGATATTATACCTTAACTCTATGATAGCTTTCGTTGGTATCATCCTTGTCAGTAACTGGCTGGCTCACTTGATACCCACGGTATAATTTATCATCTTTTACTTCCCATATCGCTATAAAATGGGCAATCCCCAACTCTTCGTCTGGATTTTCCATCGTGCGGATGTAATATTTATAGCGAATGGTTACATGGGGTCCGTCTGCCAGCAAATGGCTTACCTCCACTCTCAAATCATTGTAAGACCTTCTTACTTCTGCAAAAAAGTTTATAATATCCTCATAATGCATAATGGAAAGGCCGTTTGCGCTGTTCCAAATTAGCACCAAATCTGGATGAAAGAAACGTTCCATCACAGTTTCATCTCGTAAAATATCTGACCTATAAAAGTCCCTAACTATTTCTTTAGCTTTATTGCTCATGATAATTCATCCAATTTTTTAATTATATCCGGAATAAGCCTAATAGAAGCCAATTCTTTATATTTTGTTCTAAAATCATCTGCAGGTGTTCCAAAATATGCTTTGTGGCCTGGCAATGATTTACTAACACCACTTTGCGCTGAAATAACCGCTTTTTCACCAATTGTAATTCCGCTGGTGATACCTACTTGGCCCCAAATGGTAACAAAATCCTCAATCAAAACACAGCCAGCAATACCAACTTGCGATGCTATCAAGCAGCGTTTCCCAATAACAGTATCATGGCCAACCTGAACTTGGTTGTCCAATTTTGAACCTTCTCCAATAGTGGTTGATGCAGTAACGCCTTTATCTATGGTGCAAAGGGCACCCAGATCAACATTATCCTCAATGACCACATTTCCACCACTTAAAAGTTTATCAAATTTTTCGGGGCGATTTTTATAGTAAAATGCATCTCCACCCAAAACAGTTCCTGCATGAATTGTTACGTTATTTCCAATTACTGTATTGTCATAAATGCAAACGTTGGAATGGATCACGCAATCTCGGCCAATTTTTACGTTATTTCCAACGAATACATTAGGCTGAATTATAGTGCCCTCCCCTATTTCCGCAGAAGATGAAATTGCGCTGTTTGCGCTTCGGAACGGTTTAAAATGATCTGTAAGTTTATTAAAATCACGAAACGGATCTTCAGAAATAAGCAATGCTTTTCCCACAGGACACTCAACTTCTTTATTGATAAGAATTACCGTAGCTTGTGACTGTAGGGCTTTATCGTAATACTTTGGATGGTCAACAAAAACAATGTCTCCAGGCTGAACCACGTGAATCTCGTTCATTCCAAATACAGGAAAAATAGCTTCTCCAACATAATCAGAACCGATTATAGCGGCAATACTTTCAAGTGTTTGGGGAATTGGAAACTTCACAAGTTAAATTTTATACGATTGGTGATTAATCTTTCATTCGTTCCTGATATTGACCTTTTTCAGTATCAATTCTAATTTTATCACCTTCGTTTATGAAAAGCGGAACGTTAATCTCTGCGCCTGTTTCAACAATTGCAGGTTTTGTAGCGTTAGTAGCCGTGTTTCCTTTCACGCCTGGCTCTGTTGATGTTACTTCTAAAATAACATGTGCCGGCATTTCAACAGAAAGTGGTGCACTGTCTTCGGTATTGATGAGAACGGTAACTATTTCGCCTTCTTTCATCAATTCAGGAGTATCAAGTATCTCTTTCATAAGACGGATTTGGGAATAATCATCTGTATTCATAAAATGATACATATCGCCTTCGTTATATAGATATTGGAATTTGTGGGTTTCCACGCGTACATCCTCAATTTTGTGGCCAGCAGAAAAGGTATTGTCTATCACTTTTCCAGTGGTAACGCTTTTCAATTTAGTACGGACAAACGCTGGTCCTTTGCCAGGTTTAACGTGAAGGAATTCAATTATTTTATATATATCGTTGTTATAGCGGATGCAAAGTCCTTTTCTAATATCTGATGAAGTTGCCATTATATTGTTTATGGATTAAAGTTTGTTTTTTATGGTTTAATTTGAATTGAAATAGCCTTTCATAATTCCTCGTTTGGAGTTTTTAATGAACTGGAGTATTTCGTCACGCTCTGGAGTGGCTTCCATTTCGGCTTCAATAATTTCAGAAGCTTGGGAAGTATTATAATTTTTTTGGTAAAGAAGTCTATAGATATTATGTATTTCTGTTATTTTTTGTGGAGTGAAACCTCTTCTCCTTAAGCCAATAGAGTTGATCCCCACATAGCTAAGTGGCTCACGAGCAGCCTTAACGTAAGGTGGAACGTCTTTGCGAACTAGCGATCCCCCAGTTACAAAAGCATGGTTACCAATCATACAAAACTGGTGTACGGCGGTCATTCCTGCCAAAACTACATGATCGCCAACTGTTACATGCCCTGCAAGTGTACTGTTGTTCGAAAAGATACAATTATCACCCACAATGCAATCATGCGCAATATGGCAATACGCCATAATCCAACAATTTTTACCAATAACAGTTTTTCCACGGTCAACCGTACCTCTGTTTATTGTAACATACTCACGGATAGTCGTACCATCTCCTATCTCAGCAGTAGTATCTTCATCCTTAAATTTAAGGTCTTGCGGAATTGCGGAAATTACAGCACCAGGAAAGATATTGCAATTTTTACCAATGCGCGCACCCTCCATAATGGTTACATTGCTACCAATCCAAGTTCCTTCACCAATAACGACATTATTATGTATTGTCGTAAAGGGTTCAATCACTACGTTTTTGGCAATCTTTGCGCCCGGATGGACGTATGCAAGTGGTTGGTTCATTTATAAATTTTTTGTTTTTACCATTTGAGCCATTAATTCGGCTTCTGTTACTAATTTACCATTGGCATATGCATTTCCTTGCATATGCACAATTCCACGGCGAATGGGAGAGATTAATTCTAATACAAAAATTAGTGTGTCGCCAGGGTTTACCTGCTGCTTAAATTTTACATTGTTTATTTTCATAAAAAATGTGAGGTAGTTTTCAGGGTCAGGTACAGTGCTCAATGCCAGTATTCCTCCAGTTTGGGCCATTGCTTCTACAATCAAAACCCCAGGCATTACAGGCGCTCCTGGAAAATGACCAACAAAGAACGGCTCATTCATTGTCACATTTTTAAGACCAACAACACTGGTCTCTGTCATTTCCATAATTTTATCTACCAATAGAAATGGTGGCCTGTGTGGAAGCATTGCCATTATCTGGTTCACATCTTTTACAGGTGGTTGGTTAATATCAAATTTTGGAATGTTATTACGGGCTTCCAGCTTTATAATTTTTAAGAGTTTTTTTGCAAACTGTGTATTAACATGATGGCCTGGTTTATTGGCTATCACTTTTCCGCGAATACGAGTGCCTACCAGTGCTAAATCGCCAATAACGTCTAAAAGTTTGTGTCTAGCAGCCTCATTGGGATAATGCAAAGTAAGATTGTCTAATATTCCGTTTGGTTTTACAGAGATGGTGTCCTTTCCAAAAGCTGTTCGAAGTTTATTCATTGTACTTTGAGAAAGTTCCTTATCAACATAAACAATAGCATTATTTAAATCGCCACCTTTTATTAAACCGTGCTCAAGCAACATTTCAATTTCATGGAGAAAACTGAAGGTTCTAGCATTTGCAATTTCATTCTTAAAGTCTGAAATGTGTTTAAGCGAAGCATTCTGTGTGCCCAGGACCTTTGTACCAAAATCAACCATAGTAGTTACCTGGTATTCATCAGCTGGCATTACTATTATTTCGCTTCCAGTTTCTTCATCTAAATAGGAAATGACCTCCTTCACCACATATTCCTCTCTCATAGCATCTTGCTCTACTACCCCAGCTTTTTCAACTGCTTCCACAAAAAACTTTGAAGAGCCATCCATTATTGGTGGTTCCGAAGCATTGAGTTCCATGATACAGTTGTCTACTTCAAGGCCAACCAATGCCGCAAGCACATGTTCCGAAGTTTGAATTTTAACACCTCGCTTTTCGAGGTTTGTGCCGCGCTGAGTGTTGACTACATAATTGGCATCTGCTTCAATAACGGGATGTCCCTCCAAATCTATTCTCACGAATGTATATCCATGATTTTCGGGTGCAGGTTTAAACGTTATAGTAACTTCTTTTCCAGTATGCAATCCCACTCCTGTAAGAGAAATTTCCTTACCTATGGTGCGCTGTTTTACAACACTTTCATTCATTATCGAGTCTTTTTTCAACTATATTGAACCTATCCATTATTTTAGGAAGGTTTTTAAAATATACATAACTTTTATTAAAATCGCCATAATTTAAGGCAGGCGAGCCTTGTAGTGTTTCATTGTCCTTAACATTTCTTCCTATCCCGCTCTGCGCTTGTATTTTTACATTATCACCTATTGTAATATGGCCTGCAATACCTACCTGGCCACCGATGATGCAGTTTTTTCCAATTTTGGTAGAGCCCGCAACACCAGTTTGAGCGGCAATAACTGTGTTTTCACCAATGGTAACATTGTGTGCTATCTGAATTTGGTTATCGAGCTTCACGCCTTTTTTAATAAGTGTGGAGCCTAAAGTTGCACGATCTATTGTGGTTCCGGGCCCAACATCCACAAAATCTTCCAGAATTACATTGCCCGTTTGCGGAACTTTGTGGTATTCGCCTTTTTCATTTGGTGTAAATCCAAAACCATCTGCACCAATAACAACACTGCTATTTATTACGCACGATTCGCCTATTATTGTTTCTGAATAAATTTTAGCACCGGTGAACAATATGGTATTATTCCCAATTGTTACGTTATCACCAATGTATACATTGGGGTAAATCTTAACATTATTGCCAATTTTTACATTTTCACCTATATATGAAAAAGCACCTAAATATATGTTTTCACCGTATTTGGCACTTTCTGAAACAAAAACTGGGCTTTCAATTCCCGTCTTGTTCATCTTCACTTGGTTATAATATTCCAGCAATTGTGAAAAAGCCTTGTATGCATTTTCTACTCGTATCAGTGTGGTAGATAATTCCCCAGATGCTACAAAGTCATTGTTTACGATAGTAATTGAAGCTTGGGTTGAATAAATATAGTGTGTGTATTTGGGGTTGGCCAAAAAGGTCAGACCGCCTTTACTCCCTTCTTCAATTTTAGCTAGTTTTGAAACCTCAACACTTTCGTCGCCATCTACGGTACCGTTCAAAATTCCTGCTATTTGCGCTGCTGTAAACTTCATTTGGCGTGTTTAATTGCTTTTGCTAAATTATTCAAAAAAGGCACCTGCAAAATAATACTTTTAAATGGATTTAGAATTTCGATGGTCTTGTTCATTCCTGCAAAAATAGAAAAAAAAGGACTTAGTCCCGATAGCTGTGAGTATTGTTTTTTGGATAACACATATAGTATTTCACAACAGACTTAGACAACGCTTCCAAATTAAGTTGATCGCTTGCCTTGGCAACGTCTATAATTTTTCCGTTTTTTTTAAGTAGGTTTATGGTGTCTTTTTTCATACTGTAAGCTTGGTTTTCAAGTTTTCCGGTGAAAACAAAGTAAGAAGCTTCTTCTTCTGAAATATTAAATATTTCAGTAAGATTCTTACGTTTTTCCTCTATTTTTTGAATTGAAAATGGTTTTGATTTCACTTTTACTTTTAATAAATCTCTGTTCAGAAGCATTTTGGAAAGATTATTCAAAACAAAATCATCATTGCCAACCCACATCTTCATTGCAGAAATAATATCATAATCGTCCAATTTTGAAAAGGTATCAAGAACGTGTTCTGAAAAATCATTCGAATTTATAGTGTTTTTCAAAAAAAATTTTAGACTAATACTTGCGGGCAGATCAATGCCTACTGCTGAAAGTTGCTTGGCACGTTTCAATACTCGGACCAATAATTGCTCGGCTACAATACCTGTTTTATGTAGGTAGACTTGCCAATACATCAAACGGCGCGCAACAAGAAAATTTTCTACTGAATAAATACCCTTCTCGGCTACTACCAATTTGTCCTTTTTCACATTCAGCATGGCTATTAGGCGCTGTGCGTTTACGGTTCCTTCTGGTACGCCGGTGTAAAAGCTATCACGTTTTAAATAATCCAAACGATCCATGTCCAATTGTCCAGAAACCAATTGGT
>JAGQYZ010000056.1 GCA_020435865.1 Aequorivita sp.
GCAACAGACTTGAGTACGGCTTCTTCCTTATTGATCTTCAAAATGAATGGAGATTTTTCAGAAGCTATTTCAGGTTTTTTCAATCCGAAAAGCAAGGCGGAGATTAAAAATATTTCGCTTGATGAATTTCCATTGGCCGCCCTTCAATTTAGTTATGATAGAAATTTTGCCCATGTAACATTAAGTTGCAAAGAAGTGGGCGCAGCAGCAAAAAGTATATCTGGCACAGTTACTGAAAAATTCAGCTTAAAGCTTGAAAATGGTGTTTTAGGGAACCCACAAGTAATTGAAGGACAAAGCGGAAGTGTCAATGTTGTTGCCCAAGATATGAACAACAAGCTCTATTTTATTTCAGAAAATGGAAAAATTCTGTGGACCAAAAACCTTGATTCCTCCATTTTGGGCAAAATAGAAGAAGTTGAAATTTTTGGAAGTAAACATATAGCCTTTGTTACCAAAAACACATTCTACATTTTGGATCGAAATGGAAAGGATGCGAAAGGGTTTCCAATAAAATTTAAAGACAACATAACGCAGCCACTTTCGGTTTTTGATTATGATAGCAACCTTAATTATCGGTTTGCAATTGTGCAGGGAAAAGAAATGTTTCTCTATGACAAAAACGGTAAAAACGTGAAAGGTTTTGGTTTTAATAAAACGAAAAGCAATATTGTAAAATCACCAGTACACATTAGGATGAGCAATAAAGATTATATTGTGGTTGCAGAGGAAAGCGGAAAACTCAACATTTTAAGTCGTGTTGGAAAGTCACGAATTTCGGTTTCAAAAAACTTCAATTTTTCTGAAATACCCATCGTGGATGAAGACAATACTTTTGTTGTAATCACGAAAGAAAATACCAAGGAGCGCATTTCTCAAGACGGAAAAATTTCATCCCAAAAATTAGATGTAGCCAATAATTATTGGTTTTCTATACTTGGAAATACAAAAGTGACGCTGGACGACAACAAACTTAGAATAAATGGAAAGCTCACAGAGCTTCCGCTAGGGCTATACACAAGGCCACAACTCTTCAACCTGAACAGAAATAGCTACGTAACCATCACTGAAACCCAAGAAAAAAAAGTGTATGTTTTTGATAAAGACGGTTCGCTTTTAAACGGTTTTCCTATTTACGGAACTTCTTTAGCATCATTGGGTGAAGGCAATGAAAAAAACACCAAGAGCATTGCAGTTAAAGGCGATGCTGACAGTATAATTCTTTATTCAAGCAATTAACTTATAAATACTTAGGGTTTTAAAAAGGGTTGTCTCAGTATTTTAATTAAATTTAATACGCAAACCAACTTTTTAAACTTTTATGAGAGTATTCCTCTCTATATATCTATTGCTAATAGCAGCGACAGCTTTTAGCCAAAATGCCTCGAAGGACAAAAAACCTACGTATAATGACTCCATTACACTATACAATTTTAGAACGAAGGTTTCGCAAACTATCAATGCTAACCCAGACAGTGCTTTAATTTATATTAAGCAATTAAAAAAATTCAGCAGCCAAAGAAACTATTTATCTAGCCTAACAGATGCTGATTACCTTTATGCACACTATTTTAGAAGAATACAGAAACCAGACTCCGCTGTATTTTACTTCAAAAAACAAATTACCGCATCAAAAAAAATCAATTATTACCGTGGCATTGCCCAAGGTTATAACGGACTTTGCCGAACGTATTATTTAATTGGCGAAATAGAGAATTCAATAAAAGCTGGTAATGAGGCTATTGAATATTCAAAAAAAATTAATGACAAGGGCAATATTATTTTGGCGGACACTCAAAACGCTTTGGCAATTGCATATTCGCGCCAAAACAAAATGGAAGATGCTATTACGCATTTGCTTTTTGTAGATTCCATCCATAAAAAAGAGCCCTTACGCGAAGATATAATAGCGGCAGCCTATCAAAGTTTGGGAAGTATCTATCTTGAACTTAAAGATTACGATTCTGCTGAGGAATATTATTTAAAGGCAAACAAGGAGTTCGAAAAAATTCCAGGGGCAAGTAATTTCTATTTCAACTCAACCAATGTTTTTTTGGGACAGGTTTATTACTACAAAGGGCAGCTTGAAAAAGCAGATAGGTTGCTTTCAAAAACACTTCTTTTTTATAAAGAAATAAAAGAAGAAAGAACCGTAGCTGAAATAAACAACTATTTAGGTTTAATAAATCTTGAAAAAGGAAATCTTGAAAAAGCAGAAACATACTTTCAGAACGCATTGGATTTTCAAAAGAAAAACGATTATAATTTAGAGGCGGGGCAATCAGCGCTGCAGCTTGGAAAGCTAAATATTAAAAATGGTAAAGCACTTAAAGCCATTACTTTTTTGGAAAGTGCACTGAACTTTAACCGTGAAATCAAAAACGGCACTTTAAACCAAAATATATATTCCCTTTTGGCAGAAGCAAACGCCATGCAAGGAAATTTTAAGGCCGCTTTTTCCAATTCGCAAATTGCAAAAAGAATAAACGATTCTATACAAGAGGTGCAAAGTGCAGAAAAAATCAAGGAAATAGAAGGTATATACCAAACAGAAAGTCGTGATAAGGAAATTGCGCTGCTTACAACTCAAAACCAACTTGCCGAACAACAAAAGACCAACCAAAGAAATATTTTAGTGGCAGTTGTTTTTTTGGGTACAATTGGTGGAATTTTTTTATTCTTTCAATTGCGGAACCGAAAGAAAACCAACAAAAAATTACAGGAACTTGATATTGCAAAAAACACATTTTTTGCAAACATATCCCACGAATTCCGTACTCCGCTTACTTTGATAAATGGGCCTATTGAAGACCAGCTTACCTCAAAAAATCTTTCCGTAGCGGAAACTAAAAATCTAAAATCGGCACTTAGGAATACCCAACGCCTGAAAGACTTGGTAGATCAGCTTTTGGCATTAGCAAGGCTGGAGAGTGGAAATTTAAAGCTGAACATCCAACAAGCCAATATGCCAAAGTTCATTATTGCACAAGCCGAAGCATTTTCGTTTAATTGTGATGAAAAAAACATAGCCTTTAATATTGAAGTAGAAAAAGATGAAATAGAAGATTGGTTTGATCAAGACGTCTTGGAAAAAATACTCTATAATTTGATGGGCAACGCCATAAAATATACTCCCGGAAAAGGCTTTATAAACCTTATAGGGAAAAGGAAGGGTGATAAATTTGAAATTTCAGTAATCAATTCTGGAAATTATATTCCTTTGGATCTGCAACAGAAAATCTTTACTAGATTTTATCAAACAAACACCAAAAACCCTGGAACGGGTATTGGTTTGGCGCTGACTAAAGATTTAGTTGAAACCCATAAGGGAACAATCTCATTGAAAAGTGAAGAAACGGGTATCACCGAGTTCAAAATAATCTTACCCATCAAAAGAAATGATTTTGATGAAAAACAAATTTTTTCTGAAGACTCAAAAAATGAATATTCAGATACAATTTCTATCCCCGATAAAATAATTGACAAAGAATTTGTATTGCCAGAGGACGCCTCAGTTATTTTGGTTGTTGATGATAATAAAGATATTAGAGAGTATGTAAATTCAATTTTTGAAACAACTTTTATCGTTCATACTGCAAGCAATGGAAAGGAAGGTTTTAATATGGCAATAGAAACCATTCCAGATATTGTTATAAGTGACGTAATGATGCCTGA
>JAGQYZ010000057.1:0-557 GCA_020435865.1 Aequorivita sp.
GGCTTTTTTTGTCGGGATGACTGGACGACCGAACATCCGTGGTATCCCAATATTTATAAGGCTTTTGAGGGATGGTCTTTTTCAACTCACCGAATCACTCACCTATTTATAAGAACCTTTTGATAGAATTTGTAATTATCATCAATGAAAAGTCATTGATAACGTGTTACATATAACTATAAATTTAATCAAATTTTATGACTTAATAAACAAATTTGTCAATGATTTCAAGGTCAATTCCTGTGTAGTTAGAGAAGTCATAAACCGTAACTAATTGATGAGGTTTTTTATCATAATGTGCCTTAATAGTCTTGTGTAAGGTACGGGCATACCTTTCACTTCTTCCGGTAATAAGCATAATGTCTTTAGGGTAAATACATATCCTACGAAGCTGTGTCATACTATATCTATACTTTAACTATACTAAATCCATGGTTTAACCATACGGTTAATTTGATAATAACGGCAAAATGAACCAATGTATATCTTTTACCAACACCTTTTTTTAAAGGTTCATATGAAGATAATTGTTTTGCTGTATTAATCAAAAAATTGAA
>JAGQYZ010000057.1:644-14561 GCA_020435865.1 Aequorivita sp.
GCAAGAGAAAAAGGTGGTCCTGATGCCAACCGTATCGCCAACGATCCTGCGTTCCAGAGAACGCGAGAAAATGGGTCTGAATTTGGGCGTGCTGGTAAAGGTGGAAAACTTCTAAGAATTGCGCTTAGAAACATGATGCAAAACGCTTCTGACAAACGAGTAACGAGTCGATTAACCAAAAAACTAGTGTCAGTTGTACAAACTGATGCCGTGAATGATCGTGGTAATCGCACCATTCAGGATGGAGATTTGTCTTTATTGAGCGGTTTTGAGTTCAATATCAATGGAAAGCTGGCAAGTGTGTTTTTCCCTGCTTATACCTCAGCTATTGACCGTGTGGCAGGTACTGCAGTGGTTAATTTACCCGCCATTGCTCCTGTGAATGATATTGTGGCACCAGGTGGGACAACTCATTTTAGGATTTCTGTTGGTGGCGCTGAAGTAGATTTTGCTACAGAAACCCATGTGTTTGCTAATGAAGCTTCGGCAATTTTACCTTGGGACGGAGCTACAGTTCCTGCAGCTGCGTTAACTGCCAACCTTACTCCTAACTCTGTTTTGCCAATTGTACAGGTGATTGAGGTGGAGTTTTTCCAAGAAGTGAACGGACAAATGTATTCACTCAAAAACGGGGCTTACAACGCCTTGGGTGTAGTGGCCATTGATACTCCGTAATCATGGAATTGATAATGGAAAGAGCTTATTATAAAGAGGGTGTCAATGGCACTCTCTTTTGCTCTGGTCATTTCTTATGTTTTACCATAGAATTGCCTTGGAAAGACAATAAGCGTTCCATTTCCTGTATTCCGGAAGGGTGTTATGAACTTGAATATAGATTCTCAGCCAAGTTTCGACATCATTTATTAGTGAAAGGAGTCGAAAACAGGCAACTAATACTCTTCCACCCTGCTAATGATGCCCTTGAGGAATTAGAGGGTTGTATAGCCCCTGTAATTTATTTAAGTGGCATTGGCAAAGGTGTACAATCACGTCCAGCTATGCAAAAACTAATGTCTTTGATCCATCAGGCTAAAGATAGAAAAGAACCTATTTTATTAACCATTAAACAAACAAATCATGAATGTCATACAACGATTTAAGGAACCAACACCAAAGTTTTTCAGAACTCTAAGAAATATAGGCATTGCACTGGCCACTGCGGGTGGAGCTATTATAGCTGCTCCCATCAGTATGCCTGCTATTATAGTAACCATTGCCACTTATTTGACCGTTGCTGGCACTGTGGCCACCGCAGTAAGTCAGGCAGTTGTTTCAGGTGAGGAAGATGAGAATGAAGACGAAAGCCCATAGTTGTGTTAGGTATCAATTTTGAACAAAAGTTCAGTATAGTAGGTGGCACTGCCTTTGGAATACTTCCAAACATACCCCTTGATGACCTAAAAACTACCATTGTCATGGCCTCTGTTGGTGCTATTGTCAGTTTTATAGTGTCCTCAATCCTTAGAATTCTTTTCCAAAAATTTCGGAAAGATTAATAGCTCAAAAGCCTGGGAACTATCCTAGGCTTTTTGAATTCAGACTATACCCATTCATAAATTTTAAAACAAAGAAAAAACAATAAAAAAGAAAGCCATTACTTAGGTGGCGTGGGCAAGCTGTCAAGGTTTTTGCGAAAAAATACTATTGAAGATGGAGATTTTTTCCAAAACCCGAAGGGCTTGACCTTGATAGCTTGATGCAGTGGGCGGAGGAAGCCAACTAACTTGCTTTACTTTTTTATTTTTTATCCTACTAAGGAGCCAAATATTGCCAATATAACCAGTATTTTTAATACCTTTACTTAGATTAATAATAATAGTACAGCTTAAATCAATAACAATAGCACAACTTAAATTAATAATATTAGCACAACTTAAATTAATAACAATAGTACGAAGTAAACCCATAATATTAGCATCAAAAACATAAGTTCCAAATACAATGGCAACACCAAGTGAGAAATTAGCAGAATCTTTAGAAAGATTAAGAGCGTTACAAGAAGCAGGTATAGTAGCAATACGAACCTCTGATATAACTAGAATACATAGGGAAAGGCTACTTTCCAATGGCTTCATAAAAGAAGTATTGCTAGGGTGGTATATTGCGGTGGCCCATGATGAACAAGCTGGAGACAGTACTTCCTGGTATAGTTCATTTTGGGATTTTTGCGCTAGATATTTACAAGAAAGGTATGAAGATGACTATTGCATTTCGGCAGAACAATCCTTGATGTTGCATGCCAGAAATATAGCAGTACCTAAACAACTAATAATACGATCTACCAAAGGAAATAATACTGCTACCCCATTACTTTATGGAACTTCATTGTTTGTCATGAAATCACCATTACCAGACAAAGCAGAAATTGAAACCTACAATGGTGTTAGAGTAGTAAACCTAGTGTCATCATTAATCCATAGTACACCTACTCTATTTGAAAGAGAACCAGTGGATACAAGAACTGCCTTAATGATGCTTAGAGATGCTTCTGAGCTTTTAGCCTACTTGTTGGAAGGAGGGCATACCAAAATTGCAGGCAGATTGGCTGGAGCCTATAGGAATATAGGTAATGATAAAATAGCTGATGATATTATCAAGACTATGAAAGCTGCTGGATATGATGTGAGAGAAAGTGATCCTTTCAAAGAAACAATAGATGTAAAAATAAACCCACGGGAACATTCACCATACGTTAATAGAATCAAATTAATGTGGGAAAATATGAGGAAAGTGGTTATAGGTGCCTTCCCAAAAGCTCCTGGAATCCCTAACGATATTACTATATATCTAAAGCAAATTGAAGAACTCTATACTACAGATGCCTATCACTCCTTATCCATTGAAAGATACCGGGTAACTCCAGATCTTATTGAGCGCGTTAGAAGTGGTTCCTGGAATGCTGCAGAGAATGAAGAAGATCTACAGCATAGAAATGCTATGGCCGCCAGAGGCTATTGGCAAGCTTTCAATGCGGTTAAAAATAGCATTCAAAATATATTTAAAGGGGAGAATTCAGGTAAAGTTGTAGATAGAGAACATGGTGATTGGTACAGAGAACTATTTGCACCAAGTGTTGCTGTTGGATTAATAAAAGCTTCTGATTTAGCTGGGTATAGAAACAGCCAAGTCTATATTGGACAATCCAAACATACACCCATCAATAAAGATGGTGTTAGGGATGTCATGCCAGTTCTTTTTGAGCTTCTAGAAAATGAAGAGGAGGCTAGTGTTCGTGCTGTATTGGGACACTTTATTTTTGTTTATATCCACCCTTATATGGATGGCAATGGAAGGATGGGTCGCTTTTTAATGAATGCCATGCTTTCTTCGGGAGGTTATCCGTGGACTGTGATACCGGTTGAGGCTAGAGCAGAATATATGGCCGCATTAGAAAGTGCTAGTGTTGAGCAAAATATTGAGCCTTTTGCTTTTTTTCTAGCTGATTTAGTAAAAGCAAGTATGGATGGAAAACCTGTTGCAAAATTATCCTAAGACATACTTAAGATAAAACATCTTAAATATCAAATAAGAATAAGATATAATAGCAGGTAATCGCGAAGCGTCCCGCGGAGCGGGTATAGCGAGCCGTAGCGAGTTGAGCAAAGGTGGTGTGGGAGGAAGCCCGACGGAGGAGGGCACCCACGCCAACGTGGTACACGTAGGGCTGGCACGATTTTTTGCCTTTGATGTGGAAAAGGGCAAGTGTAGCGATTGAATGCAGCATAGCGGCCGTGGAAACGGAATGGAGCAAACTAAATAACTTCTTTAAAGGTTTAAGCGTTTCATTATTACTTAACAAAAATAGCGACATGGAGTTGTAACGGGTCGCGTAGCGAAATGAATGAGCTACTCTTGCTGAGCTTGCCCAAAAGGGGCTGCTTGCAGGGATAGAGGAACGAAAGGCCGAAAAGTAGCTCCTGAAGGCAAGGAGAAACTGCAAAAATCGTGACAGCCCGTAAAACCTGCAGCGAACAGCAGGCGAGCAAAATAGTGAAGCAGCGGTTGACCCCCAATTTAATACTTGTGAGCCTTGTGCGAACACCTTATTGGGGTTTGGGGGACAAAGAAAGCTGCGGGTGAGGTAGTGCTGGCGTGTGTGAAATAAAGCAAAGCCAGGACGCAACCGAGGATGTGTCACCGCAGGGTGACCTGGGTGGTATATGCAAGGGAATGTACTGAATGGTATGGTTTGATAGATCCGGAAACAAGTTCAGGATACAAGGAAAAGATATACTACTTGCAGATATGCTTTATGGAACAAAACAGAGGCACTGCCGAACACCTTATTACCTGCCCCCCTAAAAAGCGTTGGCAAAAATAACGGAAGGCTTTACAAAGTAATGGCTTTTATTTATACAAAATGGCAAGAGTAATATCCCTAAAAAACAAAGTTAGATTGTTATAAAAACAGGTGAAAGATTACATACTAAGCTATTAAATGATTAGCCTGCAGCAGCTGGAAATGTATTATTTCCATAATCATGATTGGGCTGTAATTCAAATAGATCTGACGACATATTCGCTTTCTCTGACACTTTTAGCCTTCTATTAAGTAATTTTAATCTTATATTTTCTAGTTTCTCAAAATCAACATTTTCCAAGAGAATACTATTTGTATATCGGAGAATTTCAGAAATACTCATATTATCTCTAAGCATTTGATCTAACTTATTAAATTCTTCTTCAGAAATATTGTCTTTGTAAGGTATTGAAAGACATTTGAATTCATTAGGTGTAAGCTCTAAAACACCTCCCCCATAAAATCTACCCTCTAATTCTGCAAGTAAAAATGTTAGAGAATTATAAAACGAAAAACACAATGATCGAATATCATAGTCTTTTTTTGTATTAATACGATAAAATGAATCTGTTACAAATACATTAGCTTTGTTCACAACCATACGAGGATACAAATGTGTTCGCTTAATAAATAAACCCTCAGACATCCATACACTAGGAACATGATACCAATTGTTTCTTTTAGTCATTTTATACTTTTCATGTATCTTAAGTTCCTCTCCCTTATCAAGATAATTATTTAAGTGTTTACCGAGATACTTTTTAGAAACATCCGGTATATGTAATAAGTTAACCGCTTTGTTAGCTTTACACAACAGTTCAAAATCAGAAACAGTGAAATTTACTACTGATGGAAGCATACTGCCCTTGTGAAGAATTGGCTTTAGGGATTTCCTGCTGGACTTTAATTGAAACTCATTTAATTTTTCTTCATTCAATATGAAGTAATCGTTTGCCGCAGTGACTATACCAACACTTGCATTAGTACAAAAATGACTGACTGGTTTAAATTTTTCTTTTAAATCAGAAACAAAATTTAATTCAACGTCAGACAGAATATAATTAGTCCACTTATCAAGGGTGGTACGGTGTATATTACTAAATTTCTCTGTGAATTTAGGTTCTCTTAAATCATTTAATTCCTCCACCTGGTAAAAAGAAAAACCATGTTCATTCTCATTAGGGTGATTTTTAATTCCTATGATTGCAACAACATCTTGTTGAATGCCTTCAAAAATTAACTCATTAAATGCAAAAACCTCAACTCTAGAAAATTGATCCGAAATCAATTGTCGTAGGTGTCTTGTATGTTTAACCTGAAGAATTTCTGAAGGCAGAACTAAGCATAAAACTCCGTTTTCTTCCAAGGAAATAATATTAGCTTGAACAAATAATGGCCAAATGTTTTTAATTTTTTGTGTATTAATAAAATCTGGAAAATGTTCATTAGAAATTCTTTGAACTTCCTCACATCTTTTAATTTGAGCCTCATCAAGGTGATTCTTTTTTATATAAGGCGGATTTCCGATGATTAAAGAATATCGTTTGTCACAAGAAGTAAAATACTCTAGGTAATCTTGATTTAATTCCTCAATTAATATGTTTTGAGTTGAATTGAGTATTTGACTTGCTTTTTTAAGTTCTTCATTATTAACATCTACTATGTCTATTGCCGAGTGCCGGAAATCATTAAAGTCTATAATATTAACTAAAGAGTCAACAAATTGACCATCACCACAACTTGGCTCAAGTATAGATAAATTCTCTCTTTCATTAAGATATTTTCTATAAATATGGCTTACCAAAAAGTCTGAAAGGATTTTGGGTGTATAGTATGATCCTGTACTTTTTTTATTGGACATCAAAAAGTTTATTTAAATAGACTTCCTCCAATTCATATAGAGCTAATTGGCCCGCACTAATTATTGGGTCGTTAGGTGATTGTTGCCTTAAGACTTTACCTTCTTCAATTGCATTTCTTAATTTCTCAAGAAACCAAACAATAGTATGCTGGTTATTAAAAAGTCCTAATTCTTTATACATCCACTTACCTAGATCTGTTTCCCAATCAATCTCACCATTATCATAACGACAAAAATGAGAAGAATAGGCTGGGTCTGTTGGATCAACAAAGCCTGTGTTACCTACTAATAAAATATTTTCATCATTAGAAGGCCATGTACCGCTCTTTGTCCTATTACAAGATTTACAAGAATAAACAAGATTGTCATACGCATTATCTGGAATCAAATTTAAAACTCTTCTAGGACGATAATGGTCAACCTCAAAATCATTGTTTCGTCTTAAATCAAAAGAGTCACAATAGCCACAACGCATATTAAAATCTTGTCTTAACTCAGGAAAATAATCAGCATGGTTTGGCTTTATTGCAGGGAAACTTCTTATAGGTGTTGAGGCTCTAAATGGAAATTTATTTAGCATCCCTCATTTGTTTTAAAATCTCATCCACTTTTCTGTTTGACTCCTGTAAGTCCTTAAAGTAATCTTGTTCCATCATAATTTCAGGAAATTCAATACGCCTAGTGTCAATTTTCATTAAATAATCTTTTGCTTTAAATAATTCATTTTCTTCGTCAATAGACAAAACCTCATTTTTTCTTTTTTCAGTTAATGAAAACATAGTTTGTTTAGCAATATCTATATCTTTTTGATAATTATTGATGAGTGTTTTTATTTTAGTTCTAAAATCTTCACTTCGTTTTTCATCCTGTTTAATGGATTTATCATTAATAAAATATATTATTTCATTTTCAACTTCTGGAATTACTTTATCTTCCTTTGCTGTGTATATGATTTTAGGAAAATATGGACGTATTTTATGAAATTCTTCTATAAGATGACTGCCTTCAAATGGAACACCTGTTTCAGACAAATGATAGTCGGCAATTAGACACTCAATGTCTGAATTCAGAATATCTTCAAGTAATACATTCATCTCTGTTGAAGCATCCACATTGAAAATTACAACATCAATTGTATCTTCATCATCACCCATTAAGTTGATAAAATCCAAGCGTTCGCCTTCTTGCTCGTCAACGTACCCAATTTTATAATTAGCCATTGTTTTTTCTTTTATTAAAATTCAATTTTACTCCAAAGCCCTGATTAAGAGAAAGGACTTCTACATAACCATTATAATCATCTATAACATTCTTAACAACGTACATACCCAAACCTGTACCCACAACATTCCCTCTTTTGTCTCGCTTAGTGGTAACAAAAGGTTCAAATATCTCATCAGGATCATTAAAAACTTCTGAAAGACCAATACCATTATCTGAATATAGTATTTCAATTTCAGTATCTGTATTATCCCATTCCATTTGGATTCTACGTTGGTATTTTTCTCTTCTAAGTTTGAAAGCTTCTAATGAATTTGTGAGTAGATTATTAAATATTGAATCCATATCAATTTCAAATGCTCTTATAGTATTACCATTACTGCTATTACCTTTAAGAACCAAATCTACATTCCGTTCTTGAAGAACAAACTTCCAATTTTTCTTAAATTGTTCGAAATACTTTCCAAAATTCAGGTTTTTCCGTTTACGCTTGTCAGTTTTAATGGAACTAAGAGAATAATCTATCCAACCCTTTAGCTTTTCATGATCTACTTTTATATGACTAATTAATTTGAAAGGATTTTTATTATCAGCTAAAGCAGCAACAGTTTCTTTAGGAATAATTGTTCTTAAATGTTTTTCTAAATATCTTAACCGGGGTTCAAGATTATTACTAATTGATTTAAGTTCATGATCAAAAGATGCAACTATTAATCCTAGACTGGCTAAAGAGCGCATCAACCGTAACTCAACATCTTTTTCACTTTCTTCTTTTTCTTCTTCCTTTTCTTTCTCTTCAGACTGCTCGGTTAGTTTCTTTTCAAGTATATCAGCAGTATCTTTCAAAGAATTCTCAGGACTATTGCTGGAAACTTGTCCTTCTAAGTTTTTATTTTTTTCTTTTTCTGCAATAATTTCTTTAGCTAGCTCTTCAGCTTGCTTTCTCAATTCCTCTTTTTTACGCCTTTGCTCTTCGTTTTTTCGCTTGAGATAAAAAGGATGTAATATTCTGCTTCGATCAAATTCAAACTCGCTTATGATACCAGTTACTATCCTTTTAAATGTCTCAAAAGTCATATTTTCAATTAATGCACTTCTATCTGACTTATCTCGTAAATCCGGATTCGCAATGCGTGATATATCTATAACCCCGGCAATTTGTTTAGCTCTAACCCTCCAATCCCCTATCCGTTGGCCGGCACTAGCAGGACTAGAAGCTTGTCTCTTACCAAGGTCTAGCCAATCATCTCCTGGTTCTCCATAAGGTCTAACCCTAAAGTAATCACGATAGATTTTAATCCCCCCAAATTTGTCAAAGGACTTCGTTATTGAAGGATAATCATTATCTAAATATGGATAGGACTTATAATCATCACTACTTGGCTTGCCTATTTTGGTAAAATAAAAATTGAAGTTAAAATCTCCAACTGCTTTTAAAAGCTTCTCACTATCTTCTTTACGCCATTTCAGTACTTTAGTAATATCTTTGGTAACCTCAATGTAATCCTTTTTTAATGATTGAAAGTTGTAGGGATGTGGTGATTCTATTAAATCAAATACATCTAAAAATTCACTTTCAAGTCGATCAATATCAAGCTCATTTCTGAAAATTTTTAACTGTATTTTTAAATCCTCAGCAATATATTTTGCCTCAACTTTATATTCAAAGTTGTTAAAATAATGCCCACTTACTTCCCCAAACTCTTGGTCTTTCTGTAGCAAAAATTGATATATGTTAAAAACACCTAACTCTTTAGGTGGAATCAATGCTTCTAGGCTTTTAAATAATTTTTGAAGACTTGGAGTATCCCACTCGTCCCTAAGATTAGAAATTTTAATAATTGTTCCATGAGAAAAATCATTATCAGAATCATTTAATACAGCAGAAATACCTTCAACATCTGGAAAAGTTTCTAATATTTCATTCTTAAAATCGAAGTTTATTAACTCCTCAAGGTCAGCATTTATATCAGTTAGAGTCTTATCCTGCTCCTCAAATTGTTGCCAATTCATAGACCAATCGTAACCAGTAGTATGTTTTTTAGGTAATGTTTTGAGATCAGAGATTTCTCCAAGACGATCTAGAGCAAATCTACCTAAACCTTTAGCTCCAGTTTTTATTCTACCCTCGTTACTTAGGAATTCAACTAATTTATTGTCTGTGCCTATTTTCATCCACTTTTGAAGAATTGTATTGTTGGTCATTCCTTCTCCATTATCAATGATGTAAAGCGAGTTTTTCTTTCTGAAGAAAGTAGAGAGTAATTCTGTAGTTTCTTTATTAAGTTTTTGAAGCAGATATTTTCCTTCGTCTTCTTTATAACAATCCGCAATTAAACTATATTCATTCAATAATTCTTCAAACAAGTTGGTTTCAATTATCTCAGGAATTCCTTCATATATTATATCAAAAATTACAAAAGCAACCGTTGCGTCAGCATCGTAACAATTCTTAACTAATTCAATAATTGCTCCTTCAACATTAGAGAAATTCTCTTGACCAATTAAACGTGCAGTACGTGCTGATACTATAAATGGAATTTTGGTCATAATTGATTAGTAATGATTTGAAAATTTATTCGATTCTATAAATTTAATGGCTAAGTAATACAAATATATCCATTCAAGACCATTATTTAGGATTTCAAGCTGCTATTTTCTTTTATCAAAACTCTTTTGATCAAAAGCAATAAGATTGAATAGCTGACGCATTCTGGAACGGACTCTAGAGCCATAACGTGCTTCTAGCTCTTTGGCATTGAGGTTTGTTGTACAGTGGCTATAGATTCTTCGCTTAGATCCTGAAACAAATTCAGGATGACAGAGCAAGTCGTGGCGGGAAAGGATGATTTCTCCCATTACGTTGATGTCTTGGCCGAAGTAACGCCCTGTTGGTTCTACGCCAAGGTCGTCAAAACAGAAGTAACCGTTTTGACCATACTTTTCCATGACTTCGAAACCTTTGGTGCTGAATTCAAAGGTTATGTTTCGTGCCGGAATTACTGTGTATGGCTTTTTATGTGGCATGATGTAAGGCATCAATTTCATTAAGCTTGTTTTACCACACCCAACTGGACCAGTTAGCAATATTCCTTTGTTCAGGTCTATTTTTAAGGCTTTACAATAGTCTTCTACATCCAAAAAATATACTAGAAGCTTTAAAACAACCAACTCATCTTCTTTGTAGAGCTTGAATTGTGAGCCAAAGAGTTGTTTGCCTTTGTACTTGAGATACCCCAAAATTGCTTTGTAGTCATACTGAATGATATTCCCATCCAAAATACCTATTTGGAAGTCCTGGTCTTTTTCGTTGAGGATGTGTGGTTGTTTCATGGATTCGCTTTTAGACCCTTCGACAAGCTCAGGGTGACAAATTGCTATAATGGTTCGTTGTAGTTTTTATTGTTAGTTACCTGAAGGTTGTCCTGTTTTGGGACAGTGGCTTTAAAGTTTGAACTTGCTTCTTCATTTTGAGAATTTGAATTTTTAAAAACTTGCTCTTTATTAACCTTTTTATTTGTTTGTATATGTTTATATAAAGGTCCCACTTCTTGTCCTGATATGGGACTGTTTAAGTCCACTACTTGTCCAGAGGTTGTCCCGAATTTGAGCATCTTGATTTTACTTCCCTTGAAAGGGTTATGGGATGGTCTGTAAAGGATATACCCATGATTATCCAATTCTTTTAGACAGCGGTGGTAGGTGGATTTAGAACCTACTTTGGACAACTTCATTACTTCTTCCCGGTTGATGTGAAAACTTTCTGGAAAGCGGTTGTTATTCCAAATTTGAAATAGTGCCATGTATAAGCTTATATGGGTTGGATTTAGGTGGTTGTCTTTTGAGAATTGTACGAAGACACTATTCAAGTGTTTAATATAATTAATCTCTTGCATTATATTATATATCATTTAATGCCAACACGCCAGCTGGCCTCTTCGCTAAAAACATCCACTGGATGTTTTCTAAACGCTCGATCCTATAATTGACATCTTTCATAGTACCTTCTCGATACAATTTTGCTTACATTTCGACAAGCTCAATGTGACTGCAAAATCACTCGAAGTGACGTTTAGATGCTGAAACAAGTTCAGCATGACAATGGGATTGCTTCGCTCCACTCGCAATGACAACAAACTAAAACTTGTTGTGGATTCTATTTTGCTCCAGTATTCTACAGATTTCTTCGTAGTCGTAATAAATGACACCACCGACCTTAGTATAGGGTAATGTGCCATTGATGCGTAAGTTTTGCAATGTTCCTGGAGAAATACCTAGCAGCTCTCTTACCTCAGGTGACTTAATCCATTTTTTGGTTTTGATACCTGCTTGGTGATTGATAAGGGTTTTGATGTCTTCCAATAATTCATTTTTAAATTCATTTAAATCGTCAGTAGTTAGAACTTTTATACTCATTTGAAATAGTTTAGTTAAGGTTAATAGTTGTTGAAACAACCCTTCGACAAGCTCAGGGTGACAACTTCAGCGGAATAAGTCAATTTTGGTTAAAGAAGCTGCCGAAAGTTTCCTTAAGGACAGCTCCTTTTATAGTGATTTGACTTTCGTGATACAAATTTGTTGAGGAATGATTTTATTTGTTCACAATGGAAAAGAAGTTGTTAAAATGGATAATATTCTAACATGCAAAATATGTTTAACATAACTACTTAAAACTATATAAAAAATATTTTATGTTATTCAGTATGAGTGTAATTGCCACAAGTATTATTCAGTTAATCCGAATAAATTATATGTAACTTTTAGCACTCAAGTTGTTATACCTTGTGAGAACACAATATAGCTTTCCCTTAAACAAAAATCACTTACTCTTTTGATTTTTAAGCAATTATTAGAAAGGTAATTTCTTCATTATAAAACCAAAGGTATAGGCGAGAAAATTTTGTCACCTATTGAGGATGCAATTATTAGTTAAACTTAGATAATATTCCATAAGTTTTAGAGATTTACTCTAATCTGTAATAAAAATTATTTCAAAAAAAGTTGAATTTTTTTAATTAAAACCTCACTTTAAAGCGTCGGACTCATTAATTTTATTCAATAAGGCTTTTTTAAGACTATCCAAAAATTTAGTTTGATCATTTTTTCTCCCCTTTACATCCAAAAATTTTCTGTAGATGTTCTTGACCTCAACGTTGAATAGTTGTTCACAAACCAATGTCAAGTCTTTCAAATTTAACTTACCATTGTTAATTGCCTTGCTACAGTGTAAGGCATAAATAAGCTCAATTAAGTCTATGTTATTTGACGTCCAATTTAAATTTACATCTATATAGGTTCCACTGTTATTTGATACTTTTCTGCGAAGCTTGTAGATTTCTGATTTCACTTCGGTGATTAATTGTTCGTACGCCCATAGGGTAGCCAAGATTGTGTCATGGCTTGAATTGAAATTTGGATCGGTGTAGTAATTATATGTTTCGGGATAAAGCCATAGTTCGTAACTAATCCTGGTAAAGTAATGTTGATCCTGATTTTTGTTTCCTGTTTTGATGTAATGATAGAACTCGATATTTTGATCAATATAGTTCTGGAATAGGTTAAGGTGGTCTTTATAGTAGTTTATTTGCTTATTAATAGTTGTATTGGGTTTCTTTACTTCAATGTTGGAAAGATTGGTGAAATAAATGAGCTTGCTCAATACCGCTGGTTTTATTTCTTTATAAAACCTGATTTCTTTTTCGATTGTTTGAAATCGTGATGAGACTTTTAATTCCTTTAATTTTAAAAGGGTTTGACTCGTAATAGTAATGGCTTTTCTATTATAATTTAAAGCATCTAGATTGAGCTCTTCCAAGGTGTAAAGCTTCTCTTCCATTTGTTCCAGCGTTTGCTCGAATAAATACATAGGTATATTAATTAAGTTAGACATTATTATGCTACTTAATTAAATCATAGGGGGAATTTATAAAATAGCTAATCCAAAGCCAAAGTAAACTGGTGAGTGTTGGTTTGGATTAAACCATAATCGTTTGCTATTACATAGTTGATGCTACCACTGATTGCTTGGTTTTCGTCCTTTAGTAATTGAATGGGCATTTCAAAACTTATTGATATGCAGTTAATTCACAATTTTAATGTAACGAGATGTCATCTGTATATATACTTTAATTGATAAAAATCAATCGAATGTAATCTAACACTGCTTTGTTCTCTTCTACATTCATGTTGTAGTTCCAATCTTCAAATTTCAGATTAAGTGTATTTGTTGATTTTGTTAAATTTATAGTAAAAGAATTCGAATATCCCCAATCCGACCATTCATCTTGACCGCGTTGTGGAAAAATTACTGCTCCTTTATAATTATTATTGATATAAAGACTCCGAATAGCGCATTTGTTATCAGTATTCCAAGGGCCACTGCCATTAGAATATCGGAAGTCAATCAAATATTTACCTGGCTTTATCCCTTTTAGAGGAATCTCAATACCTCTATTAATATTCGAATTAACCTCTACAAAACCTTTTCCTGAGTAGTTAACATAATTTTCTTTTGATTTTGGTAGATGCTCTTCAA
>JAGQYZ010000058.1 GCA_020435865.1 Aequorivita sp.
AACACAATTTTTGGTGGGATGCTTGTTTCTTTTTATCGGCCCCTTCTATTTCTATAAAGCATTGCGCAATTTTTACCGTCAAACTAGGATGCTAACTTTAATAAAATTTGTATTTTTAAGCACAGTATTTGTAATAGGTTTGACTTTTGCCACAATAATTTTCGTGGCAGCAACCGCAGCAGTATATTAAAAAAATGGTTCAACAGGTAACACAGGGAATTAAAATTTCGGTAAAAACCGAGTTCGACGGCACGTTTTACAAAAACCGTAAAATGCAGTATGCCTTTGCCTATACCGTTACCATTGAAAACCAAAGTAAAGATACAGTACAACTTACTTCCCGCTGCTGGAAAATAAAGGATTCCCTTAACAATACAGAACTTGTGGAAGGTGAAGGCGTAATTGGCCAAAAACCAATACTCTCGCCAGGTGAAAAACACTCTTACACAAGCGGCTGCCTTCTTTTTTCACCCTTTGGAGCTATGAAGGGTCATTATAATATGGTTAATTTCACAACTACTCGCAAGTTCAGGGTTTCTATTCCGCTTTTCAATTTGAGCGCCCCTTTTTCTATGAATTGATTTCTTTTTCCTCCAAAAAGCTTATTTCCTAAATACATAGCATAAAACTTTTGGCGCATCCACTATAACTATTGGAGCACAACACCTCCAGTGCTTCAAATGTATCAACCCTCGCACCATTTCTTCAAACAAGAGCCCCTCTATTGATTTTATATTTGGCAAAGCAAATTTTATTAACACAAATAAAAATTTAAACTCATGCAAAACCAAATTCAAATCAGACCAGAATTCCAAACAGTAGTAAACTTCCTTTTGGTGTGTGCTATTTTCCTAACCCTTATATACTTAGGTTATAAGAGCATAGAATTGATATGGGCCCATTTTACGGGGCAAATTGCCTCAGAAATGAACCGATGGTCTATAGCCACTATAGTGTACCAATAATTAATTATTTGAAAACAGCTTCACAGTGCACATATCTGGGAGCAACTAGTTATTAATCTTAAACAAAACCATTATGAAACGTATTTTAACTTTATTATCAATTGTACTCATGTCAACAATTACAAATGCCCAAAAAGCTAATGACGAACAAGAAGTAAAAAACCTGGTTGCAACCCTACAAAAAGGCTGGAACACAGCCAGCGGTGAAACTTTTGCCAGTGCCTTCGCGGAACCACATGACTTTATAGTATGGAACGGCTATTATTTTAAGAACAATCCCATTCAAAAAAATGCAGAAATGCACCAATGGATATTTAATACAATGTATAATAACACCCACCTTTTTTATACAATTGATAAAATCAAATTCCTAAAAGAAGATATAGCCCTGCTTCACGTATTGGGTGCCGTTGTTTCCATAGACGAGGCGCGTCCCAAAGACCCAGAGGTATTGATGACATTGATCGCAGAAAAAAAAGACGGCAATTGGAAGATCGTTTCTTTCCATAACCTCGACCTTGAAGTTTTTCAAAATGAAGAAATGCGAAAAAGTGCGCCCGTACCACCTGCTGTAATGTATGCTTCCTGGTATTCAGAAAATTCCAAACTATAAAACTTTAATAAGATGAAAAATTATAAAAACATTCTTTACGCTCTTTGTTGTTTAAGTTTTTGTAGCGTTATTGGCGGTGCCATTTATGAGCATTTAAATATAGTGCCGCAATGGGTGAAAGCACCACCGGCTTCATTAGCAATGTTTCAAGGAGATTACGGAGCACATCTTGAGGTTTTCTGGATAAATATACACCCCATAACATTATTGCTTTTTGCAATTACATTAATTTTATTCTGGAAATCGGCAAGAAGGATAAACATTCTTCTACCATTTGCGCTTTATGCAATCGTACTTGGAATCACTTCTATCTATTTTGTTCCAGAGCTTATGGAAATTTTAGGAACCCCCTATGCTAAAAGCATTGACGAATCCTTGGTTGAAAGGGCGCACCTATGGGAAACCTTAAGCCATATACGCTTACTATTTATTGCAGTTGCCTCGGTATATTTAATATTGGGTCTCACAAAACCAGAGAGCAGGATGGTAAAATCAAATTGAAACAACCCAATTTCCAGAGAGTGTCCGTTAATTAATCAACGGACACTCAATCTTACAAAATTGATTTTCATTATCTTAACTTTTTCAAATAAATAACATACCAACCTATGCGGTTTATTTTATTCTGTTTTATCGCTTTTATTTTCTTCGGAAACACGTTTCTTTTTTCACAATCGGAAATGAAAATTGATACTTCCAAAAGCTATATAATTTCCAATAATTACCCGATTCAAAATTTATTTTCAAAAACAGCGATTTTAAAAGAAAATGCTGAAAACATCTCCATTGAGGATCTTCTAAATTCTTCACTAAAAAATAGTTTCAAACCCCTAGAAGATGTGATAATTCAAGACCAAACTACCATTTGGCTCCACCTTTTTATTTATTCAAAAATTGACACTCCAGAAAATTGGCTAGTTTTAAAACGAAAAAAAGGCGAAAGGCACGAATACATAACTGCAAGCGATAGTGTTGATTTTTACTTCGTAAAAAACAATTCCCTATTAAAAATAAGCCGTTCGGGTGTTTATGTACCCGCATCCCAAAAAGAAATAAAAACCCCCGTTACGGTCGACAGGATACCTGTTAATTTTACAAGAGGCGAACAGGTGGATCTCTATATTAAAATATCTGATAACGACGCCATCTACCCAACACTCGAGCTTCGTAACGCTTCCGCAACTTTATCTTTTGCCCCAGAGGAACAAACAAACCTATTGGGTCACTTTGCAATTATATTGAGCATTTATGTTCTCTGCTTTTTCTTTTTCACCAAAGACAGGTCTTACCTTTATCTTTTTGGACTCTTCTTGGCGCTTTGGGTACATTACCAATTATTAAATACTACAGTTTGGCCAATTTCGGTATTTTTCCCCGAGCATCCCGAATGGATTGAGTTAGTTTGGATACTATCAACTACCCTTTCTGCAATTTTTTTATTGCAGTTTGCCCGAAAATTTACGGAACTAAAACAAAAAATTCCCCGCTGGGACAAAATTACTATAGGGGTTATTTTCTATTTAATAGCCACCCTCTTGTTGAGGCTCATAATTTGGTCCTTTGTCCCACGGACGCTTCCTGAAATGGAAATGATTTTGGTCGGGATTGGCTTCCTGGCCATTCTTATAATTGTATGCAGGATAGCCCTCCATAAAGACCCTTTAATCCACTATTTTGTGCTGGGTGTAGGTTGGATGATTTTTTGGAATATCATGGGAGTTTTATGGCAAACGGAACTAATGCCATTTTGGGAAGTACCTAACCCATGGATAATTGGGCAAGGAGGATTTATGTTGATCCTTTCTTTGGCTATTGCCAGAAAACTGCAATTAAGTGAGCGTGCCAAGGCTGAAGTGGAAAAAGTACGCGAAATAGATTCCATAAAATCCAGATTTTTCACAAACATATCCCATGAATTCAGAACCCCACTGTCATTAATATTGGGGCCAATAAACCAATCATTGGAAAACATTCCCGCTGCTGAAGCTATTGAGGAAAATACAGAGGTCCCCGTAAAAGGAAAGCATTTAAAGGTAATGAAACGTAATGCGCTTAGGCTGCAAAACTTGGTAGACCAAATCCTGGAGCTTTCCAAGTTGGATCAAGGAGAAATGAAATTACAGGTAGCACCGGGAGACCTCATACAATTTTTGCGCTCCCTAGTATTTTCATTTGAAAGCTTAACGGAACTAAAGCATATTAATTTCCAGACCCACTTTCCGAAAAAAATTACTAACACCTATTACGATCGCGACAAACTGGAAAAAATCGTGGTAAACCTGCTTTCAAATGCTATAAAATTTACGCCGGAACACGGCAAGGTTTCGGTATGGATTGAAGAAAATGGTGATCAGATAAAAATTTCAATTGCAGATACTGGATCGGGGATGAAAGGAGATGAAGTGGATAAAATTTTTGACCGATTTTATCAAACCGAAGACCACCAAGACCAAGGAACCGGAATTGGCTTGGCATTGGTAAAGGAGTTGGTAGAATTATACCGTGGCCAGATTAGCGTGGACAGCACGGAGCAAAAAGGCACCGTGTTTAAAGTAATTCTACCTTATAAAAAATCAAATTTCCTAGAGGACGAAATCTTTACGGAAGCTGTTGAAAAACCAATTAGAGAAAGAGATAACAGTGAATTGGTTTCGGAGATTGATTCGTTTTCCAATACCGAAAATCCAGACCTCAACCTTCCCCTTTTGCTTATAGTTGAAGACAATCCAGACCTTCGCCATTATATAGCAGAGCAGTTTGAAAAAGAGTTCAAGATAATTACTGCAAAAGACGGTAAAGAAGGCCTTAAAATTGCGGAAGCACAACTCCCAGATCTTGTTATCAGTGATGTAATGATGCCTAAAATTACCGGAACCGAACTATGCGAAACGCTAAAAAAAGATGTGAAAACCTGTCATATACCTATAATATTGTTAACGGCAAAAGCGGGGCAAGTTGCAAAATTGAAAGGCCTTAAAACCGGTGCCGACGATTATTTAACAAAGCCTTTTGACGGACACGAGCTGCTCCTAAGGTCCAAAAACCTACTTGCCCAACGTGAAACCTTACGGAACAAATTTGCAGGCGAATTAAAAATACGCCCCTCTAAGTTATTTCTAAGCTCCGTTGACGAAAGGTTTATAACCCGAGTGATGGGCGAAGTGGAGGATAATTTGGAGAACGAATATTATTCAGTGGAAGATTTAGCGAATTCAGTAGGTTTCAGTCGCTCACAACTAAACCGAAAACTTAAAAGCCTAACCAATAAATCGCCCAACCAATTAATTCGAGAATTTAGACTTACCCGCGCTAAGGAAATGCTAGAACAGAAAAGTGCCTCCGTTTCTGAAGTTGCCTATAGTGTAGGCTATTCAAACCTTTCCTATTTTTCAAAAAGTTATAAGGAAGCCTTTGGCGAATTGCCAAGTGAAACCTAAAAGTCCCACCATGTTTATTTCAGACTGAATACTGAATCACTGATTTCTCCAGCCTGCAAATCTTCATATTTCATAGCTAGGTCATTTCCCGCTTTTTTGATTTGAGTAATACTTTTCGTTTTTATAAAACCACGATCCATAATAAGATTACTGTTTGAATCCCCTTCACCAGCGGTTTTGTGAAATTGAAGGATTTCTGCTTCGGAAGGTTTTACGGTTTCAAGCAAAAATGCAGAAAACCACTGTTCCCTTTTTTTCTTAAGATTTGCTGGATATAAAGGCGAAGAGGACCAAATTTGTGGTGCTAAAGGTTCCTCGGTAAAATGATAGTTCGTTCCATCCCAAACCAGTTGAAAAAGCTGAACTTCAT
>JAGQYZ010000059.1 GCA_020435865.1 Aequorivita sp.
AGAAAAAATCAAAGTTTTGTTAAGGAAGAAAAATAGCAAGCATCTATTTTAAAGTAGATTATTTTCGAGAGACCATTACTTTGTTGAAATTACTCGCCTTTTTATATGCATCAAAATAAATCCAGGTTGGAATAGTAACAGTGAGTGTAGCAATAAACCCGAAAATAAAAATTCCTCCAGTAAGAATTATTGCTAATGCTAAAGCAATTAGGCCAATAAATTTTGAGGCTCAGCAAAAAGACGGTTAACGTGTTTTTTCTCTAAAGTCCCACACTGAAAGCAACGGTTGTTTATTTCATCTCCTAATTCGGTTTGAAGTTCAAACCTGTTTTTGGACTTTGATTTTATATTGTTTTTCTTCTTACAGGTACTGCAGTAATAACTTAATCGCATAGATCAATTTTCAAATACATACTTAACAATATTGGCTCCCATTTGCAATGCTTTCAATCTGACTTCCTGTGGGTCGTTGTGAACCTCGGGGTTTTCCCAGCCGTCGCCCAAGTCGGTTTCAAAAGTATAAAGTAGTACCAATCTGTCTTCCACAAAAATGCCAAATGCTTGTGGTCGCCCACCGTCATGTTCGTGAATTTTGGGCATTCCTTGCGGAAATTTGTAAAAATAATTGAACATTGGAAAATTTGCTGGAAGCTCTTTCAGTTCTTTATTCGGAAAAATTTTTACAATTTCTTTACGGATATATTGATCAATTCCATAGTTGTCATCAATATGAAGGAAACCGCCGCTCATCAAGTAATTTCTAAGATTTTCAGCTTCTTCGGATGAAAAATAAACATTCCCATGCCCAGTCATATGAATAAAGGGATAATCAAAAATATCAACACTTCCGGGTGTAACGGTTTCGGGTTTCGCTTTTATTGCAGTATCAATGTGCTCGTTACAGAATTTGACCAAATTGGGCAGTGAAGTGGGGTTTGCATACCAATCGCCACCACCACCATATTGCAGCAAAGCAATTTCCTGAGCTGTGGCGTATCCAATAAAAACCGAAAAGAAAAGTAGAAAAAATGTAATTCGCATAAGTTTCAAAAGTACAAATTCAGAAAGAATAAATACGAAAAACAATTTTTGAAAAATATCGAATTGTAAGTTTTTGGAAAATGGCTGGACAAACTTTGAAAATTATTACAATGAAAAATTTAACGCTACTGCTTATTTTCCCAATTATTTATGGAATCTGTTCTTTCAACCAAGATAAATCTTTGAAAGTCGCAAATAAAACAATAAAGACTTTGGAAAATAAACCCTTTGCCATTGTTCAACTTTTCACTTCACAGGGTTGCAGTAGTTGCCCCAGCGCTGACGCACTTCTGGAAAAAGTGGAAAAGGAATATGAAGGAAAAAGTGTTTTTGTGCTTTCCTATCATGTAGATTATTGGAACCGTTTGGGCTGGAAAGATGTTTTCAGTAAAAAAGAGTTTTCAGACATGCAATACAGCTACAGTAGTAAATTTGGAAGCTCTAGCGTATATACTCCTCAAGCAATTGTTAATGGCGACGTTCATTTTGTTGGTTCCAATGAAGCAAAAATGGATGGATACCTTGCAAAATATTTAAAGATGAATTCTGAAAATACTTTGGTGTTTTCTGATTTAAACATGAAGGACAATCAAGTAACCTTCAATTATAAAGTTGAAGGAAATGTTACCGAAAAAAAATTAAAAGTTGCCCTTGCTATCGAAAAAAAAGAAACGAATGTGAAACGCGGTGAAAATAGTGGACACAAACTTTCGAGCGTAAATATTGTGGTAGAACAGATAGAAATTTCATTAGGTAAAACAGAAGGTAGCGGAAGTATAACAGTCCCGGGTTTAGTTGAAAAGGAAGATCCGCTTGTTTTGATTGGATTTATTCAATCCCAAAACTTTAATATTACAGCTGCTGCACAAGAAAAAATATAATCGGTTCCTTTGAAATCTGTTGGGTTTATTTATTCGTTTACAAATGCAACGCTATGACAAGCTACAACCGCTGCAGTTTCTGTGCGCAATCGACTTTCACCCAAAGTGACCGGTATGAATCCAGATTGTTTTGCAAGTTCTATTTCTTCGAAAGAAAAATCACCTTCTGGACCAATCAGAATCGTAATTTTTTGATTTGGAAGTAAAACAGATTTTAAGGATTTTTTATCAGTTTCTTCGCAATGTGCAATACACTTTAAATCTTTTGATAATATTTCGGAATCGATAAAATCTTTATATGAAACTGCTTCATTTAGAACAGGCAAATAAGCCTTCAACGATTGCTTCATTGCGCTTTGGAGGATTTTTTCATAACGCTCTGGCTTAATTACTTTTCGTTCATTGTGATCGCAGATAATTGGGGTGATTTCTGTAATGCCAATCTCCGTAGCTTTCTCTAAAAACCATTCGTAGCGATCATTCAATTTTGTGGGCGCAACAGCTAGGTGAAGCTGATAGGGCAGTGGTTGGTGAAATTCTTCCGATAAAATTTTCACAAAACATCCTTTCGGGTTTGCATTTATAATTTCCGCTTCAAAAAAAGAACCCTTACCATTTGTAATTGTGAAAGTATCGCCCTCTTTCATCCGCAATACTTTCACAATATGACGACTTTCCTCTTTATCAAAAGTTATTTCCTTTGCGTCATCAGAAATATTTGGATTGTAAAAAAGCTGCATTTATTTCAATTTTGTTTTTGCGTGTGCAATGCCTATTTCAGTCCATTGTTGCAGTTTTTCTTCTGTATCAAAACCTTGGGTAGTTACAAAAATGAATTCTTTCATCGGTTTGCCCGTAAAATCCATCGGTTTTACGAATGGGCTTTTTGTTACTTCTTTCATTCTTTCAGATGGAATCCTTACCATTAGGCGTTCTTTAGTCTCGCCAACGCACATTTTTCCCTTGAAAAGAAAACAAGTACCACCGAACATTCGCTTTTCCTCAATGTCCTTTTTCCAAGGGTTGAGCGCGACTCTAATACGTTTTAATATTTCTTCGGAATTTGGATTCATATTCTTAGAACTTCATGCGTGCCGAAGCTACAACATTATTTTCTGCAAAATTTTGTGTTTTATATTTCAGTTCGCCTACTATGGCAATCATAGCCGCATTATCTGTGCAAAATTCAAATTTTGGAATGTGGGTTTTCCAACCGTATTTTGTTTCAGCTTCTTTTAAAGCCTGCCGAATACCACTGTTTGCTGAAACTCCACCACCAATTGCAATTTCCTTTATACCTGTCTTTTTTACAGCATTTTTCAATTTGTCCATTAAATAATCAACAATTGTAAACTGAAGGCTCGCACAGATGTCTTCAATATTTTCAGAAATAAAATCAGGGTTTTGTGCAACTTGCTTTTCAACAAAATATAGCACTGAAGTTTTTAAACCGCTAAAACTGAAATCCATTGGGCCCACTTTCGGCTTCGGAAATTTAAACATTTTTGGGTTTCCTTTTTGGGCATATTTATCAACCAACGGTCCTCCAGGATAAGGTAATCCAAGAATTTTTGCACTTTTATCAAAAGCTTCGCCTACCGCATCGTCTATGGTTTGACCAATAATTTCCATTTCAAAATAATCGGTCACTTTTACAATTTGGGTGTGGCCACCGCTGATGGTCATCGCTAAAAATGGAAAGCTCGGTTGTGTTTGTCCTTCGGCTTTAATAAAATGTGCTAAAATATGTGCCTGCATATGGTTCACATCTATTAGGGGAATGCCCAAACCCATAGCCAAAGATTTTGAAAATGAGGTGCCTACGAGCAGCGAACCCATCAGCCCAGGTCCGCGTGTAAAAGCAATGGCAGATAACTGTTTTTTATCGATATTTGCTTTGCGTAATGCTTGGTGGACAACAGGAACAATATTTTGTTGATGCGCGCGTGAGGCAAGTTCGGGAACCACCCCGCCGTATTGTTCGTGAATTGCCTGTGTGGCAACAACATTGCTGAGTATTTCACCGTTATTGATTACAGCAGCAGCAGTGTCGTCGCAGGAAGATTCAATACCGAGGATGTAGCAGTTTTTTTGTGTCAAAGCAAAAGAGGTATATTTATTGGTTGTAAAATTAAAACTTTAAAAGCGTATCAAAAAACTTCGGAAAATAATAGTTCGCACCTTCGTAATCATTGTATTGCTACTCGTGCTTATAGTGATTATTTTTTCCATTCCTTCTGTGCAAACTTGGGTCGCAAAAAAAGTGACCACCAATCTTAACGAAACCTACGGAACTGACATCAATATAAAACGATTAGGCCTTAACTGGAAGGGAGAAGTAGATATTCGTGAAGTTTATATTGCCGATCATCATCAAGATACTTTGATTTATAGTAAGGAAGTTCAAACCGACATCATCAGTATTCAGAATTTAATAAAAGGTGATTTGGGTTTTGGAAAAATTGTTCTGGACCATGCTAAACTGTATGTTAAAACATACAAAAACGAAGAAACCGACAATCTTTCCATTTTTGCAAATAAGTTTGATACAGGCAAACCAAGCACATCGCCATTTTCTCTTTTTGGTGATAATATTGAGTTGACTAACAGCCGAGTAAAAATTATAGATGAAAACCTTGAGCACCCAGAAATATTCTTTTTGGACAACCTGAACATCATTGCCAATAATCTAAATATAAATGGTCCTGAAGTAAAAGTCAATGTTGAAAATCTTTCGCTTGTTGCCGCGCGTGGCTTTGTAATTGAAGATTTACAAACGGATTTTTCATACACTACAACAAACATCACCCTGAAAAATCTAAATTTAAAAACTACCGAATCGCAAATTAAGGGTGATGTGGACTTGGACTATTCCAAGAATGGAATGACTGATTTTGTAAATAATGTTGTGATAACTGCTGATTTAAAGGATTCAAAAATAGCAACTAATGATTTGAATTCTTTTTACAATGAGTTTGGCTCAGACCAATTGATTTTATTGGATACTGAGCTTAATGGAACTTTAAATAATTTTACTGCAAACAATTTAAAACTCAAAACAGGCGATACAAATATCCAAGGGGATTACGCTTTTGAAAATATATTAGATTCTGAAAAAGAATATTCCATTACAGCAACCAAGCATACTATTTCTACCAATTATTTTGACCTGAGAAGGTTTATGCCTCATGTTTTGGGAGATGTGGTTCCTGTTGAACTAAAAGAACTAGGGGGGTTCAATCTTATTGGAAACACATCAATAATTGGTAATCAGCTTACCACAAAAAGTAATTTGCAAAGTGGAATAGGGCAGGCAAAAGTAGATTTAAAAATGGGCAATATTGATAATATAGACAAGGCCTATTATAAAGGGAATGTAGTTTTAAACGATTTTAATCTTGGTAAAATTGCAAATACTACGTCACTCGGAAAAATGACGGCAAACCTAGATTTTGACGGTAGCGGTTTTAATAAAAACACCGTAAACACGGAGATTTCTGGTAAGGTTTCTGCTTTTACATTTGAAGGATACAATTATAAAAACATTGTGGTTTCTGGAAATTTAAAAAACCCACTTTTTAATGGTGAACTTTCTATAGACGACCCCAATTTGAAGCTTCAATTTAAAGGGTTGATTGATGCATCAGCTAAAACAAACCACCTTGATTTTGAGGCGGATGTAGAATTTGCAGAATTAAATCAACTTAATTTAATAAAACGGGATAGTATATCGGTTTTCGCTGGAAAAGTTGTTGTGGATATGGACGGAAAGACAATTAATGACGTTCAGGGAACCATCAATTTTAGCCAAACGTTTTACCAAAACGAACGCGACAACTTTTATTTTGATGATTTTACGGTCACATCTTCTTTTGAAGGACCTAAACGAACCATTGAAATTAACTCGCCAGATATTATAAACGGGCAAATTTCAGGAGAGTTTTTAATTGCAGATATACCCAATCTTTTTCAAAATGGGATTGCTAGTATTTATGCAAACTACATTCCGCAGGAGGTTACTACCAATCAGTATTTAGATTATGAATTTGTGGTCTATAATAAGATTGTTGATGTCTTTGTGCCACAATTGAAGCTTGGTGATAATACGCGTGTTAAAGGTTCTGTTTCTTCAGATGAATCTAAATTTAAGCTTGACTTCCGTTCTCCAGAGATAATTGTTCTAGACAACTATATAAGTAAATTAAACATTCAGGTAGATAATGATAATCCACTGTATAATACATATATATCTGCAGATTCAGTTTATACAGGTTTTTATAACTTGAAGGATGTAAACGTTATCAACAAAACGTTAAATGATACAATGTATGTTCGGTCTGAGTTTAGAGGTGGTGAGAAAAAAGAAGACCTTTTTAACCTTTCTCTCTATCACACTATAAACCCAGCCGGAAAGTCAGTTATCGGTGTAAAAAAATCTGACATAACTTATAAAGGAAATGTTTGGTACCTAAACGAAAATAATAACCGTTTGAACAAAGTTGTTTTTGATGATAATTTTAAGGAAATCCGAATAGATTCCTTGGTGCTCAACCATAATAATGAATTGATACAGATGGCTGGCGTGATGAGAGATTCTACATATAAGGATTTGAAAGTACGCTTTAAAGATGTCAATATTGGTAACATTACTCCAGATATTGATAGTTTGAGGCTCCAGGGAAATATGAATGGAAAATTTGACTTTCTTCAAAAAAATGGAGCGTATTTTCCAAACAGCGCGGTTACCATTGATGACGTAATTATAAACGAAATCCCTTTCGGAGATTTGGATTTAAAAATAGATGGTAACGAAAATTTAACCAAATACAACATAAACACTTCACTTACAAATAACAATGTAAAGTCAATTAACGCAGTTGGCGAGATAGACGTATCTTCCAAAAATCCGCAAATACAGCTTAATGTGGATCTAAATGAATTCAATATGCAGGCTTTCAGTCCTTTTGGTGGCGATGTTATAACCAACATTCGTGGCCTCATAACTGGCAATGCAAAAGTTTCGGGCAATTACAAATCGCCTGATATTCTAGGTCGTTTTACTTTGGAAAACAGTGGTTTAAAGATTCCTTATTTAAATACTGATTTTGATATTGAGAATAATGCCCAAGTCATAGTGACAAAAAATAAATTTGAAATTGGGCGTACAAACATTAAGGACACAAAATATGAAACTGCGGGTGTGTTATATGGAAATGCTACACACAACAATTTCGGCAACTGGGAAATGAACCTACATATAGAAGCGCCTGAAAGATTGTTGGTTCTGGATAAACCACCTGAGGAAGATGCATTATATTACGGAACGGCATTTATAAGTGGGAGGGCAGATATTGAAGGGCCTATAGATGAGTTGGTTATTAACGTTGATGCAACTACTGAAAAAGGCACTACATTTAAAATTCCAATCAGCGATACGCAATCTATCAGTGATGATTCCTTTGTGCATTTCCTTTCCCCAAAGGAAAAAGAAGCGCGTATCAATGGAGAAACTATTGTTAATGAGGAATCGAAGGGATTATCTCTTAATTTTGATTTGGACATCAATAAAAACGCTGAAGTGGAAGTTGTTGTGGATCAGCAAAATAACTCTACATTGAAAGGACGTGGGGCTGGGATTCTTCTTATTGAAATAAACACCAATGGAAAGTTTCAGATGTATGGTGATTTTCAAGTATATGAAGGTCAATACGATTTTCGCTATGGAGGCATTATCCAGCGGAATATAGGAGTAGTTCCGGGTGGAAACATAACTTGGGACGGCGCTCCCGAAAAAGCAAACCTAGACCTAAGCGCTATCTATAAAACAGAAGCCAACCCATCGGTATTGTTGGATAATCCTTCTGCAAACAGAAAAATTCCCGTTAATGTTCTTGTAGGTTTAAATGGTGAACTTGCCCAACCATCATTAAAGTTTGATATTGATTTCCCGAATGTAAGTTCAACACTAAAGAGCGAGTTGGACTATAAACTTCAAACAGAAGATCAAGTGCAAAACCAGGCAATATTTCTATTGGCAACAGGTAATTTTGTAAACAATACGTATGGTGGTTCCAATGCGCTTGCGGGTACAGTGGCTGACCGAGTTTCAAGTTTGGTGAATGATCTTTTTGCTGATCAAGATGGAAAATTTAATGTTGGTGTTGGTTATACTGTTGGAGATAACACCCCCGATCAAGTATCCTCAGATTATGTAGACCTTACAATTTCCACAAAAATATCAAAACGAATCCTTATCAACGGAAAAGTAGGAGTTCCTGTAGGTGGTGCCAACGCAAATTCCGTAGCGGGCGATATTGAAGTGCAATGGCTTATCAATGATGATGGAAGCTTGCGTATGACATTTTTTAACCGACAAGCAGAACTACAATTTATAGGTGAAGACCAAATATTTGAACAAGGAGCGGGAATTTCATATTCAGTAGATTTCAACACTTTTCAGGAGCTGATGCGAAAATTATTCAATAAGAAACCTGAAGTAGAAACAGAACTGCCAATAATTCCAGAAGATAGCAGTCCAGTAGATTTTAATTCAAAGGCAACAAAGACAGAAGAAGAAGGGGAGTAAACCCTTAAAATCCAATATTAAAATCTAGCCTTATGCGGTTTCCGTTTTCCTTTGTAATTCCATACGGTATTAGTTGCTCAACAGTAAAGAATCGCATGCGTAAATCCATATTTTCGGCAAGAGAATATCCAGCCATTATTTCCAAACCCTTAAAGTTTGTAAGCCTTCCGTCTGGAGAGCCTGCTCCAGAGTAATCCCAGCGAACCCAATCGTTTTGTGCCAAATAATCTACGGCGGCGAAGCGCTCCATATAGCTATAGGTCAGCTGAACTTTCCAGTCGCCTTTTTTGCTTAATTTTCCAATGCTGGCATTAGCAACGTAACCAGTTTTTTGACTTTGTAATTGTTTCGGAATGGAATCATTACCATTGTAATCTTGCACGTTTTGATAATAATCAAAACCAACACCTATTTTTGGACTTTTAAAGATATCCACTTTTGTTCCAATATGGACTATGGAGTAATCAATATTAAAAGTATCGCCACCATCTGGGATGTTCGGCATATTTTTGAAATAATAAAAAGCGGGGAAAAACTTTATTCGGTTTTGCCAGTGCGTAGAGACAAGCTGAATTCCTTCAAAATAGCTGTCTTTGCTCAAGGAAGCGCCGCTAGTTGCAAAAATGAAATGGCCTGTATTTACTTTCAAAGATTGAAGAAAAGCGTTTTCAAAATTGAATTTCCCCGAAAGGGAAACTCCTTCAGGAGAAACATTGTCGCTCCAAAAAAGTTCGTTCTGTTTTTCAAAAGGAAATGAATTTTTACCAATCCAAGCGCTCAGCCAATTGTAGTTGAAACTTGCATATATTTTATCTAAAGCAATAGGTACGCTACTAAACTGATCGCCCAAAGTAAGTTGGGGATCTTGTTGTTTATTGGGCTGCCCAGTACGGATACGCATTCCGAAGGACACCCAATCTTTGAAATCATAGGTTGCGCCAAGTCTTGCCCGGTACCGCAAACGGGTGCGGTCGTCACGATTGGTTCCGTCTGATTTTTGGGAATCCCAGTCTTGTTCAACCCGAAACCTAAAATCTGCAGAAAATTTGAGTTTTTTTTGGATGCTGTCGTTTTGGGCAATTAAATAGAAAGGAAATAATAGAAAAAGTAGGAGGTAAGTAGTTTTTTTCAAAATGTAACGTATTTGTTGGTTGGTATTCTTTAATCTTTTCTAAAAAATCAATCATTCCGAAGGTAGTAAATTAGTGAATTTGTTTTAAAAATAAATCTACCATAGCCTTATTTTATTTTAAAGGGTAGATTAAAAAGCGAATAAAAATGTATCTTAGTGCTTCATAATTAAATAATTACTTCAACTATAAATAATTAATAAACCTAACCAGTTATGAGTGTAATACTTCTTCTTATTGGCGTTCTTGTTGTGATTGCCTTTTTACTTGTTATTGTCTTTAACCGTTTTGTGAAAAACAGGAACATAGTAAAAGATGCTTGGAGCAATATAGATGTGGCCCTGAAACGGCGTTATGATTTAATTCCGAACCTGGTGGAAACTGTAAAGGGATATGCTGCCCACGAAAAAACAACTTTAGAAAGTGTTATAAATGCCCGAAACGCTGCAATGGCAGTGCCTTCGGATGATATAAACGCAAAGATAAAGGCCGAAAACCAGTTGCAACAAACCTTGCGAAGTATTTTTGCTTTGGGGGAAGCGTATCCAGATTTAAAAGCGAATGCTGGTTTTTTGGACCTGCAACAAAAATTGAATGAAATTGAAGAAAACTTAGAGCGCAGCCGCCGTTATTATAACGGAACAGTTCGTGAAAACAACACCTACGGTGAAAGCTTTCCGGGCGTTTTGTTTGCGGGAATGTTCAGCTATCAGCATTTTGATTATTTTGAAACTGAAGAGGCCAGCCGCGAAAATGTGAAAGTGAGTTTTAATTAAAAGCCTTTATAATGAAATGCCCTTTGACAAATTACAAACTAGCCGAAGATGAATAATTTGGGCATTCCATCTTCAGCTTTATCAAATATTTTTTACAGATGAAAAAGCTGTTCCTTCTTCTTTTTGGATTTCTGTTTTTTCTGAAAAGCGCTGCACAGGATTTCACAGTCAATAAAGCCCAAATTGATATTTATATCCATGCGGAAGGCTATTTTGATGTGGTTGAAAATTACGACCTTACTTTTACTGTCCAAAAACACGGAATATATAGAGATATCCGCACAGAATATGATTTGCTTACTGCTGAAGGCAAACAAGAAAAACGCAAAATAAAAATTCGAAACGTTGATGTGCCTGACCACAAATTTCAAGCAGATCCTGATTTTGTTCAAAAATTATCAAGCAATCTTCAAATTAAAATTGGCGATAAGGACGTAACAGTTATTGGTCCGCAACATTATGAAATCAAATACAGAGTTTATAACGCCTTTCTTTTTGAAAAGGAACATATACGTTTTTATTGGAATGTAAAACCAGATGGTTGGTATGCAGCATTTCAACAGATTGATTTTTCGGTACATCTTCCAAAAAATGTGAATGCTGGTTTGGATGATTTTTTTGTGTATTCTGGCTTCATAGGCGATACAAAAATTAGTGAGGATTTTGATGTAAATTACAACCAAGGGGTTTATACAGCACAAAGCCGCGAAAACTTTCTATCAGGCCCTGGGCAGAGCGTAACGGTTTTATTAAACCTTCCTTTGGGTTCTGTAAAAGAACTGAAACCATGGTGGCCCTTTTGGACCGATTACGGTTGGACCCTGATTCTTGGTCTTATGCTGTTCATTTTTTATTGGGTATGGAACAAATACGGCAAGGATGATAGGGTAGTGGCAACCACTAGTTATTTTCCCCCGAGCGGTGTAGATCCTGCGATGGCAGGGTTTTTAATAGATGATAGCGCAGATACTCCAGACCTTATTTCCTTGATACCGTATTGGGGCTCGCGCGGTATCATCAAAATGGAACAGATTCCCAAAAAAGGTTGGTTTGGGAAAGATGATACAAAACTTACCAGATTGCGCCCGTTGCCAGTTGATGCGCCCAAATATGAAGAAACTATCTACAGGGGGCTCTTTGGAATTGGTTCTGGCACTAGTGAAAAAGAAATCTTGGTTAGTAGTTTGAAAAATACTTTTTATACTACCATGAGTACCGCTAAAACTATTTTGAAGGACAAGGCACAGATTTATTATGATGCACAGGCTAAAAAAATGCAAACCAGAACCATTGTTGGAGTTTTGCTTCTTGGAATATTACTGTTTTTTGTGTTTTTGTTCTTTTGGGGTCTTTGGGCAGCCCTCGCAGTAGTTCCCATTGGAATTTTCCTATTGTTTATGACGGTCTATATGGTGAAGAAAAATGCAAAGGGCAATGATGTTTTCTCAGAATTGAAAGGTTTTAAAAACTTTATAAAAATTGCAGAGGAAAACAAATTGAAAATGCTTTTGAAGGACAGTCCTTCCTATTTTGAAACCACAATGGGTTATGCACTCGCTTTTGGCCTTTTTGATCAATGGGCTAAAAAGTTTGAAGCACTTAATTTACAACCACCCAGTTGGTACACATCATCTGCGGGGGCTTTTACGATGCATAATTTTTCCAACTCCTTTTCAGAATCCATTTCATCGGCCCAGTCCACAATGGTCAGTTCACCTTCCAGTAGCGGGTCTTCAGGAGGTGGTGGTTCTTCGGGAGGTGGTTTTGGAGGCGGTGG